>JBNJEL010000141.1:0-2514 GCA_051745835.1 Bacillota bacterium | reverse complement strand
ATTTCAGCGACGTTAACTACTGATGAGATCTATGATGCTTTCTATGATGATTATGAGACTCAAAAGACATTCTTCCACGGTCACTCTTATACCGGTAATCCCTTGGCAGCAGCGGTTTCATTAGCCAATATTGAACTATTTGAAGAGGAGCAGATTATTGCTAGTTTAGAGCCTAAGATTGAGAGGATTAGCCAAGAGTTAGAGCGCTTTAGTGAATTAGAACATGTCGGCGATATTAGACAGCAGGGCATGATGGTTGGGATTGAGCTAGTGCAGGATAAGGCTACCAAAGAGCCTTATGACTGGCAGGATAAGATGGGTGTACAGGTCTGTATGGAGGCACGCGAAAAGGGCATGATTATTCGTCCACTCGGAAATGTGGTAGTCTTTATGCCGCCTTTAGCTAGTACTCCAGAGCAGATAGGTGATATGTTGTCCATCATCTATGCTTCGATTACAGAAATCACAGAATAAATTAAAATTTAACTTGACAACTTACACTTAATCTGGTAATATTATTTACAACAATTAATTAATATCGAATTAAAGATGCTGAAGGAGAAGAGTAAATCTGAGGTGAGATTACAGCGAGCTAAGAAGTGGTGAGAGCTTAGCATTGAGTCTGAGGTTGAAGTTCGCTCTGGAGTTGCTGATTGAAATTAGAGTAGATCTAGCCGGTTGTCCTCCGTTAACTTAGGACTGGGATATAAAGGACTGAACCTCGTATCCTAATTAGAGTTGGATTAGGCTAACGTAGCTAATCAATCAGAATGGTAACGCGAACTTAAACTCTTCGTTTCTGAAATAGAGGCGGAGAGTTTTTTTGATTTTAATAGAATATCGTCGACAGGCTAAGAAGGAGTTAAGTAGATTAAAGATAGCGGCTTTAGAGAGAGGACGTCATAGGCTGGAAGCGTTCTTCCCACTTTTTTAATTGAAATTTCGCTCTGGAGCTATATAGCTGAACTGTAAGTAGGTTATATCGGCATCCAGTCGTTAATTGGTTAATGAGTAGATCGGATTTATCTGATCTAGTTAGGTGGTACCGCGTAATAGTCCCTATCTTATTGCGTCCTATCGTTGGGCATTAATAAGGTAGGGATTAATTATTTTTAAGGGGTGATGATAATGATGAATTTAAGTGAATTAGAAGTAACTAATCATAAAGAGGTAATTGAAGTTGGCGATGTTAAGGTTGGCGGCGATGAATTGGTAATTATGGCAGGTCCTTGTGCAGTAGAGAGTAGAGAGCAGTTATTAGCAGCAGCGGAACATGTAGCGCAAGAAGGCGGACAGATTTTACGCGGTGGAGCTTTCAAACCGCGGACTTCTCCGTATAGCTTCCAGGGATTAGGCAAGGAAGGGTTAGAATTATTGGCCGAAGCTAGAGAAGAGACAGGACTTAAGATTGTAACGGAACTACTTTCAGCCGATGATTTAGAGTTAGTCGATCACTACGCTGATATCTTACAGATTGGTTCGCGGAATATGCAAAATTATGATCTCTTAAAGCAGTTAGGTGCTGTAGATACGCCGGTAATGTTAAAGCGGGGCTATGCAGCAACGATTAAGGAATGGGTTATGTCGGCGGAGTATATTATCTCGCACGGTAACCCGAATGTCATGCTCTGTGAGCGGGGAATTAGAACCTTCGAGACGGCAACTCGTAATACGTTAGATTTAAATGCGATTGCCCTAATTAAAGAACAGTTGAATATTCCGGTGATTGCTGATCCTAGTCACGGAACAGGAGAGCGTAGCTTAGTAGGTCCAATGGCTAAGGCAGGAATTAGCGCCGGAGCAGATGGAGTAATGGTTGAGGTACATCCTAATCCTCAAGATGCTTTATGTGATGGCGAGCAATCTTTAACTCTAACTGACTTCTCTAACTTAGTGACTGAATTAGACCAAGTAGCCGGAGCAATGAACCGCAAATTAGTAGTTTAAGTTAGATGGTCAGATTATCTGTGAGAGGAGAATAGTGATGTTATTAGTAAGTTCCTGCTTATTAGGCTGTGACTGTAAGTATAATGGCGGTAATAATGAGATGGAAGAGGTAACTAAGTTAGCAGATGAGTATTTAGTAGTTCCTATCTGTCCCGAGTCTGTAGAGTTGCCCACTCCTCGTCCGCCAGCAGAGATTAAGGGCGGTAGTGGCGCAGATGTCTTGGTTGGTAAAGCTAAGGTGATTACTAATGAGGGTCAAGATGTGAGTAATGAATTTATTGATGGTGCTTATCAGGCGCTCCAACAGGCGAAGGTAAGTGGAATTAATTTGGCACTCTTAAAGGCAAGAAGTCCTTCTTGTGGTAAGAATCAGATTTATGCTGGAGATTTTAGCGGTGAGTTAAGAGCGGGTGATGGTGTAACAACTGCTTTGCTGCGCCAGAATGGGCCCAGGCGTGCCGGATCGGGTTTAGGACTCTCGAAAAGGTCAATGATCAACTGGAGGAACTGGGGTTCATCAGTATCAGCAAACCGCAGGGTCACAAGAGGCTAATGCATTGGACCACA
>JBNJEL010000140.1:0-2521 GCA_051745835.1 Bacillota bacterium | reverse complement strand
AATATAGAACTTACTAAGCAAGAATTTAATAAAATAGAAAGTATAACTGCTGATATTGAAGATGATAAATTACAGGATAAATTATTTAAATTATTAGTTAGAGATAAGAAAAAACAAAAATGGCGAGTAACTAATAATTGGGCTTCTTGTTCTAATTGTTCAGTCTTGATCCCGCCTGAGAGAGAAAAATGTTATATTTGTGAATCTAAGCAAGTCAGAATTGATTGGGAGGAACTAAAGGATTTATTGACTAGTAATCCTTGGTTAAATTACCAACAAACCACCGAGTATTTTCCTTACTTAACCAAGGATGATTTTCAGACAGTAAAAACAGAACTCAGTCAAAGTTTAGAAACAAAATTAGATAAATTAACTGCTCAAGCTATGAAAGATCAAGTTGATAACCAAGAAGTGCGAGTTATTATCCAAAAGTATGTCATGTTAGAGACTGGTGTTAGTCCAGATAATCTGAATGAGAGGTTAATCAAGAAAGTTATAGGTTCTAACTGGATGAAGGTATATCGCAATTTATAACTAGTGGCAATCCTTTAGTTAGATTAGATAAGGAGGAGATAGTTTGTTACATTTAGGTGGCGGACATACTATTCCAGCCCAAGATGTAGTTATGATAGCTGATTGGGAAGCAACAACTGATTCGCCAGAGACTCGTAATTTTTTACAGGTAGCTAAAGAAGAAGGATTTATTATTGATTATACTCAAGGGGAGCCTAGTTCTTTTGTCATAACTGAGGAAAAGATCTATTATTCTATGATTTCTTCAGCTACCTTAAGAAAAAGAGTTAATTTCATGTATGACCTTGGTAGTGAAGAAAATGCATAATGGAGGTTTATATGAATGAGTGAAGAAGCTAATTACGATGCCGATCAAATTCAAGTACTAGAAGGATTAGAAGCTGTTCGTAAACGTCCCGGGATGTATATCGGAAGTACTGAAGAAAAAGGATTACATCATTTAGTCTATGAAGTAGTGGATAATAGTATTGATGAGGCTTTAGCAGGTTATTGCGATGAAATTGAAATTACAATTGAATCAAATGGAATTGTTACTGTCCAGGATAATGGGCGAGGAATTCCAGTTTCTTCTCATGCTAAAATGGATAGACCAGCTATTGAAGTAGTAATGACGGTACTTCATGCTGGGGGTAAATTTGAAGGCGAAGGTTATAAAGTTTCTGGAGGTTTACATGGAGTAGGTGTCTCTGTGGTTAATGCTTTATCAGCTTGGCTAGAAGTAGAAGTCCATCGTAAAGGTCAAGTTTATTATCAAAAATACCACCGAGGTATTCCTGAATCGGATTTAAAGGTCTTAGGAGATACTACGCAAACAGGAACTAAGATTAAATTTAAACCGGATGAAGAGATATTTACTACTCTTGATTTTGAGTATGATACTTTGGCTCAGAGGTTTAAAGAATTAGCTTACTTGAATAAAGGAGTTAAGATTAAAGTTAATGACCAACGTACAGAGCAAACTGATGAATTTAAATACGACGGAGGTATTGTTTCCTTTGTTCAAGAGATAAATAAACCTCATGATCCAATTCATGAAGAAATTATTTTCTTTAGTGAAGAAACAGAAGAAACAGAAATTGAGATAGCATTCCAGTATAATACAGATTATGTGGATAAAATATTTACCTTTGCTAATAACATTAACACTCATGAAGGGGGTACTCATCTGAGCGGGTTCAAATCAGCTTTAACCCGGACAATTAATGATTATGCGCGCAAAAATGATTTCTTAAAAGATAGCGATGATAATTTATCAGGTGAGGATATTAGAGAAGGAATTGTAGCAATTATAAATATTAAACTAATTGATCCCCAATTTGAAGGGCAGACGAAGACTAAACTAGGAAATAGTGAGATTAGGGGCTTAGTTGATTCTACTGTTTCCCAGAAGTTAAGTACGACTTTAGATGAGAATCCAAAGTTAGGAGAAAAGATAGTTAAGAAAGCAATTGCTGCTGCTCAAGCAAGAGAAGCAGCTCAAAAAGCTAGAGAGTTAACTAAGAGAAAAAGTGCTCTAGCTAGTACTGCTCTACCTGGTAAATTAGCTGATTGTTCCTCTAAAGATCCAGAAAAAAGTGAAATATATATAGTAGAGGGCGATTCCGCTGGAGGGTCAGCTAAACAAGGCAGGGATAGAGAATTTCAAGCTATTTTACCCCTGAGAGGTAAAATTCTTAATGTGGAAAAGGCACGTTTGGATAAAATTCTCAATAATAAAGAAATCAGATCCTTAATTACTGCGTTAGGTACAGGAATAGCAGATGAATTTGATATGGATAATTTACGTTATGAGAATATTATTATTATGACTGATGCGGATGTTGATGGAGCTCATATTAGAACTTTATTATTAACTTTCTTTTATCGTTATATGCGACCTTTATTGGAAGAAGGAATGGTATATATTGCTCAACCGCCATTATATAAAGTAACTAAAGGCAGAAAAGAGGAATATGTTTATAAAGATCGACAACTAACAGAATTATTG
>JBNJEL010000139.1:0-2527 GCA_051745835.1 Bacillota bacterium | reverse complement strand
TGACACGTTTACAGGGAGTAGTTTTTGCTGAAGCAGGACGAGTTAGTGATAATTTTAATACAGAGCTTTTTACTGAAGATTTACATTATTCAGGTGGAGTAGGAGTAAGGTATTCCTTTAATGAACGCGTAATGGTACGTAGTGATATTGGTTATTCTGAAGAAGGAGTACAGGTTAGAATGAATGTTGGTCAAGCATTTTAAGTAAGAAGATTTACTAATAAGTAATAAACAAATGCAAAATAATTTTTTGAAAATTATCAATAATTATAAATTTATTTTCGAGCTCAATTTAATTGTCTACTGAAATGACTTATGTTATAATAAAGTGGATGTGAAAATTATCTTTAATTATTTTTTTAAATTGAGTTTGTAAATAGCAAAATCTGAGATTTAGTTGATTAATTTAGTTTGATATAGTATAATATCGATGGTGTTAGAATTTATCAATAATTCTTATTATTAGTATATAAAATCATTTATTATTATGTGAAATAAGGTTCTACTTAAATTAGTTTTTATAAAATCTTTTAATATAAATTTAAATTAACATAAGAGTTTAAGGGAGGCAAAAAATGAGTAAAAAAATGAAAACGATGGATGGTAATATGGCAGCAGCTCATGTAGCTTATGCTTTTACAGATGTAGCTGCTATTTATCCTATTACACCATCCTCACCAATGGCAGAATATGTTGATCAATGGAGTGCTCATGGACGCAAGAATATTTTCGATCAAGAGGTACAATTAACTGAGATGCAGTCAGAAGGTGGAGCAGCAGGAGCAGTTCATGGCTCTTTAGCTACTGGCGCTTTAACAACTACCTTTACGGCTTCTCAGGGATTATTACTAATGCTTCCTAATATGTATAAGATTGCTGGTGAATTATTACCAGGTGTCTTTCATGTTAGTGCTCGATCAATTGCTACACATGCTTTATCAATCTTTGGCGATCACTCTGATGTGATGGCTACAAGACAGTCTGGATTTGCAATGTTAGCTTCAGGTAGTGTACAGGAAGTAATGGATTTAGCGGGAATTGCTCACCTATCAGCAATTGAATCACGAATTCCATTTATGCATTTCTTCGATGGCTTCCGTACATCACATGAGATTCAGAAGGTAGAAGTAATGGATTATGATGAATTAGCTGATTTAGTTAATTATGAAGCGGTAGAAGAATTTAGAAATAACAGCTTAAATCCAGAAGATCCAGAAACAAGAGGTACAGCGCAAAATCCAGATATCTTCTTCCAAGCTCGTGAATCCTGTAATAAATTTTATGATGCTATTCCTGATATTGTAGAGGAGTATATGCAGGAAATTAGCGAGATTACGGGTCGAGAGTATCATCCATTTAATTATTATGGAGCTGAAGATGCTGAACGTGTTATTATAGCAATGGGATCTGTAACAGAGACAATTGAAGAAACAGTTGATTACTTAGTAGAACAAGGCGAGAAGGTTGGGGTAATTAAAGTACATCTTTATCGACCATTCTCTGAAAAGTACTTTATGAAAGCATTACCAGAGAGTGCAAAGAAGGTTGCCGTCTTAGATAGAACTAAAGAACCAGGAGCAGCAGGCGAACCGTTATATGAAGATGTAAGAAGCTTATTCTACGATCAAGATGATGCACCGGTAGTTGTAGGAGGACGTTTCGGTTTAAGTTCTAAGGATACTACTCCAACTCAGATTAAAGCAGTATTTGATAATCTAAAAGAGGAAGAGAAAGATAACTTTACAGTAGGAATTAATGATGATGTAACTAATACTTCATTAGAATTAGATGATCCAATTGTTACTACTCCTAAAGGAACTACTCGCTGTAAGTTCTGGGGTATCGGCGGTGATGGTACTGTAGGAGCTAATAAGAATGCAATCAAGATAATTGGTGATAATACAGATAAGTATGCTCAAGGTTATTTCTCTTATGACTCTAAAAAGTCAGGTGGTGTAACAGTATCTCACTTAAGATTTGGTGATGAACCAATCAAATCTACTTATTTAATTAGTGAGGCTGACTTTGTAGCATGTCATAATGATTCTTATGTCAATAAGTTCGATATGGTAGAGGATTTAAAGGACGGCGGAACGTTCTTATTAAATACAAAGTGGAGTGAAGATGAGTTAGAAGAAGAGTTACCAGCAAAAATGAAGCAGTATATTGTTGAACATGATATTGATTTCTATATGATTAATGCTTATGATATTGCTGAAGAAGTTGGATTAGGCGGACGAATTAATATGGTAATGCAGACAGCCTTCTTTAAGTTAGCTGAAATTATTCCAATTGATGATGCAATCAGTCATCTTAAAGATGCAATCCAGAAGAGTTACGGACATAAGGGTGATGAGATTGTAGAGATGAATTACCAAGCAGTTGATAAAGCTTTAACTGCTCTTCAAGAAGTAGAGGTTCCGGCTGAATGGGCTAATGCTGATGAAGATAGTAGTAGCGAAGAACAGTCAGAGGATAAGCCAGAATTTGTAGAGAATATCTTAGAACCAGTTGCTGCCCAGAAGGGT
>JBNJEL010000138.1:0-2595 GCA_051745835.1 Bacillota bacterium | reverse complement strand
GGGTTCTCTACTACCTCAAAAATAAGTTTTACCCCTGATTCTTGATTATCAAACAGAACTTGTACATCAAAAAAATGACCTAAATCAAAAATAGCTTGTAAGTCTCTTTTTAACTGTTCAGGATCAACTTCTGCCCCTTCTTCAGTTTCAATTTGCTCTAGTATTTGCTGTTCTTTAATTGTTTTATTACCTTCAATTTCAATAGCAGTAATCTCTGTTCCTGTTAGTTGATTGACTTTATCATTATTAACCTCTTGGTCATTATTAATCTCTTGACTTTGAGCTGCTACAATAGCAATATTTAATAATATTAATATAATTGCAAAACTAACTATTATAAGCTTCTTCTTCATCTTGAGTCCTCCTTTATTATTCAAATGGAATAGAAGCTTCTAGTCCTAATTCATATTCTCCTAAATTGTCATAATTGCCTTGAATCAATAAATTATCTAGTCCTTCACTAAAATAATACTCAAAGCCAATTGCTTTAGTTTCTTCTAAAAAAGAATGGTTATATTTCAACATAAAATCTTTAAAAATAAATTTGCCAACTTCAAGTTCAATATTATCACTAGCTTCTAAAGGAGATTTAATCCTAACTTGGTCTAAGTCTAATGACTTTTCAAAAGACCTTTCTACTTTATAAATAACTTCTGTTTTAATCCCTTCACCAATCACCCTTCTTAATTCTGCGGTTAATGCTTCTTCGTAATCCTTATCTATTAAATTACCGATCCCACCCTGACCAGTTAATAAAGATATAATCTCTTCTTCAGTAAGATTAGAATCAGAATCTAACTGATAATTAAGCTGATTAGCTGGCCCAGTTAATCCTAAATAAATAGTGTGATATGGTCTAGCAGTATTGCTTTCATCTTCAGCAATAGCACTATCATATATTTCAGTCTCAGCTTCAATTTCTAAAGTTGGAATATAATCATACTGCTGAAACACAGCGCGACCCTCTTCCATTTCAAACTCTGTATTATAATAAGTGAATCTCCCTGTATTAGAATTCAATTGACCTCTAAGCACAATCTCATCTTCAACAGTTATTAAATCTAATTCACCACGCTGCACTAAGATATATATCTGGTCATTAACTACTCTCACGTTATCCTCTGGTGTAATTGTTAAATCAAGCTGTGGCTTTATTTCTGCACCTGAATCATCCTTACCCTTGCCAGTACTAAACTTAGGCCAATCTACTGGTAACTCAAATTCCGTATCATAGGCTTGAATTGTTCCTGCAAATTTTGGTTTTAGTCTAGTACCTGTGATTGTAATATCTAAATCATTGATTCCCTGCCAAGAACCGTGCTCAAATGCTATCTCATCACCTTGTAATTGTAAATCATATTGAGCAATGTTTAAACCATCTAAGGTTATTTCCCCACTGCCGGAAAAGTTTCCTGAACCATAATACCCTGTTAACTCCGGTATCAATAATTGATTATTATTAAATTCAACTTTCCCATTTAAATTACTAATCTTGCGGTCTAAAATAGGATAAGAAAAACTACCCGCTATTACTTCAGCAGAACCATTTAAATCAGGATCTTCTAAAGTCCCCTTAACTTCTAAATTAGCATTCCCTGTTCCTGTAGTCTCTTTAATCTCTGGAATAAGCATTGCTAAAATATTTAAACTTCCCTGCTGCATTTCTAAGTTGAAATCAAACTCTTCTTTAGCAGTTAAAGGTATTTGCCCTTCAGCCGTAATGGCCTTTTCCCCTTCTAGCTGTAGATGCTGGTCTAAAATTATTCTCTGTCCACTAACCATCTTAATATCTCCTGTTAAACTCTGATAATCTAAATTATCTATCTGTCCATTTTTTACTTTTAATTCAGCTTCAAAATCGGGTTCAGTTAATTTACCAGTTACTGTACCTGTTAAATTCAAATCTCCTGCTAAATTATAAGGCAGTAAATCAAACTTATTAACAGCCTTAATATCAAATTTATTAGCAGTTAACTTTAAATCAGAATCTTTACGCCACCAGTAATCTCCTGTCACCTCTAATTGCCCTTCTTGGTCATCATCTTCTAATACTGCTTCAATATTAAATTTAGGAGCCTGAAAGTCTCCATTAACCCTAACTTGACCGCTGAATTGATACGCCAGATCTACAGGAGCAGGATAAAATTGCTCTACATAATCTATTGTCCCTTGTTTGGCTGTAATATCAACTTGATTAAACTGCTTTTCCTCTAAATTTAAACTACCATTAAGTTGATAGTGGTCAGTATCAGTTGTAACTGTTAAATCAGTTAAATATAGATTATTATTTCTATAATCTACTCTCCCTTTTAAATCACCAATTAACTTTTGCGCATACTCTAAATTTGCAGCATTAAATTTAGCAGCTGCTTTCGGATTTTCTATAGTTCCATACAGACTACCTTCTACTTCTGTACTCCCCACAAGCTTTTCTAACTTATCAGTAAAGTTAATATCTTCTCCTACTAGAGCAGAGCTATTAAATTCAAAGTTTAAATTCTCTGCTTTTTTATTCCCGGAAAAACTAAGTTGGCTGTCTTGATAATCAATATCACCCTTTTTAATAGTTAACTTATTCTGCGGATGATTATAAGC
>JBNJEL010000137.1:0-2629 GCA_051745835.1 Bacillota bacterium | reverse complement strand
GTACTTCCCGTACTACGCTTACTCAATTCTGAAGCTAATTTAACCCGCTGTGCTTCTCCACCTGATAAAGTAGTCGAAGGCTGTCCTAATTTCATATAACTTAAACCTACATTATATAAAGTCTGCAGTCTTCTTTTAATCTTAGGAATATTAGAGAAAAACTCTAAAGCTTCTTCTACTGTCATATCTAACACATCAGCAATTGTTTTACCCTTATATTTAACATCTAAAGTTTCTGGATTATAACGCTTACCATTGCAGCTTTCACAAGGCACGTACACATCTGCTAAAAAATGCATTTCAATTTTGATTGTTCCATCACCTTTACATTCTTCACAGCGCCCACCTTTAACGTTGAAACTAAATCGTCCTTTTTTATAACCTCTTTCTTTGGCTAAAGGCGTTTCTGCAAAAACATCTCTAATATGGTCAAAAACTTTAGTATAAGTTGCCGGATTAGAACGTGGCGTTCTACCAATTGGCGACTGGTCAATATTAACTATTTTATCTAAATTGTCCACACCTACTAATTCATCATAATCTCCAGGCTTGCGATTAGAACTATAAAATTCATTCATTAATTCCTGTCTTAAAGTATCTTCAATCAAAGTACTTTTCCCCGAACCAGAAACCCCTGTTACACAAGTGAATACTCCTAAAGGAATCTTAACATCAATATCCTTTAAATTATGCTCTCTAGCACCTTTAATTTCTAGATATTCTCCATTAGATTCTGTTCTTTCTTCAGGAATAGTAATCTTCTTTGCCCCTGACAAATAATCACCTGTTAATGATTCTTCACTATTTACTAAATCAGCAACGCCACCCTGGGCTACTACTTTTCCCCCATGGCGACCAGCGCGTGGGCCAATATCAATTACATGATCTGCTGTTCTAATAGTCTCTTCATCATGCTCTACTACTAAAACAGTATTTCCTACATCTCTTAACTCCTGCAAAGTCTCAATTAAACGCTTATTATCTCGCTGATGCAAACCAATACTCGGCTCATCTAAAATATAAATCACACCTACTAAGCTAGAACCAATCTGCGTAGCTAATCTAATCCGCTGTGATTCTCCACCTGATAGTGTTCCTGCACTGCGATTTAAAGTTAAATAGCTCAACCCTACATTTAATAAAAACTTCAACCGCTCTCTAATCTCTTTTAAAATTTCTTTTCCAATAATCTTTTTCTGTCCTTCTAATTCTAAATCAGCAAAGAACTGATAGGCCTCCTCAATTGATAAATCAACTATTTTAGCAATTGATTCTCCCCCTACAGTCACAGCCAAACTTTTAGGATTTAAGCGGTGGCCTTCACAATCAGGACAATTACGAATAGTCATATACTTTTCTAATTTCTTTTTTGTGCGCTCTGAATTACTTTTTCTAAATCTATCCTTAAAAATATTAACTAAACCTTCAAATTGTTTTTCATGCATTCTAGTTCTACCATTACGATTAGTATACTGAAATCTAACAGTACCATCATCTCCATATAATAAAGCATCCACAAAATCGGAATCAACTTCTTCTAAAGGTTGGTCCGGATCAATATTATACTTATCAGCTAATCCTTCTACCATTGTGGGATAGTAACGGCTTTTAGAGCTACGCCACGGGATAACTGCCCCATTATTTAACGACCGACTTTGGTCCAAAATCAACTCTGGATCAAATTTTCTTTTATTCCCCAACCCATCACAAGTTGAACAGGCTCCATAAGGACTATTAAAAGAAAACATCCGCGGAGATAATTCTTCTAAACTAACTCCACAATCTGGACAAGCAAAATGCTCACTAAATAATAAATCTTCTCCATCGATAATATCAATAATCACCAAACCATGACCTAAATCAAGAGCAGTCTGCACTGAATCAGCTATCCGTGATCTAATCCCATCTTTCATAATCAACCGATCTACAACTACTTCAATGGTATGCTTCTTATTTTTATCTAATTCAATATCTTGATCAACATCTCTAATTTCACCATCTATTTTAACTCTTACGTATCCTTCTTTTTGAATCTGAGATAGAATATCTTCATGTTCACCTTTTCTCCCGCGAATCATTGGAGATAAGATTTGGAATTTAGTTCTATCTTCTAATTCTAAAACCTGCTCTACTATATCATGCACTTGCTGCGAAGTAATCTCTGCACCGCATTCAGGACAATGAGGCGTTCCTACTCGAGCATATAACAACCGCAAATAATCATAAATTTCTGTTACAGTCCCCACAGTAGAACGGGGGTTTTTGCTGGTAGTTTTCTGATCAATTGAAATTGAAGGTGACAATCCTTCTATATATTCAACTTTAGGTTTTTCCATCTGTCCTAAAAATTGTCTAGCATAAGCAGATAACGATTCTACATATCTTCTCTGCCCTTCAGCGTAAATAGTATCAAAAGCCAAGGATGACTTCCCTGAACCGCTCACCCCTGTGATTACAACTAATTCATCTCTAGGAATTTCCACATCTAATTCTTGTAAGTTGTGCTCTTCTGCACCTCTGACTATAATCTTATTTTGTTTCATTTTTTAATTCACCTCTTATATATTAAACATTCATCTATTACTAGAGTAATCATATTATATCAGGAATTATTATTAATTACAAACCG
>JBNJEL010000136.1:0-2713 GCA_051745835.1 Bacillota bacterium | reverse complement strand
TAAATTGCCAATTAGTATTGTTATTGCTGATTTAGATGAATTAAAGCAGATTAATGATACTTATGGTCATAAGGTTGGTGATCAATATATCACTTATAGCGCTGAAATTTTAGATGCTGTCACTAGAGAAGAAGATATTACTGCTCGCGTAGGCGGTGATGAATTTTCTGTTATCTTACCTGAAACTGATCTTACAGCAGCAGAATCATTAGCTAAGAGAGTGCAAAATAGAGTAGCCGAGATAAATAATGAGATTGATTTACCAGAATCACTCAGTATTTCTTTAGGATTTGCGGTCAAAGATAGTCAATCACAGAGTTTAGAGGATGTATTTGAAGTCGCAGATAAGAATATGTATCAAAGTAAGAGATAGTAAAGAAATTATTAGGTTGATTTGTATATTTTTACGTTGAAATAGAGGAATTTAATATTTAATAAAGAATTTTATAAAGTAAGATTTGTTGTTGATAGAATATTAAGATAATTATGTAAAATTAGTCTATTAAGGATATATTACTTTAATTAGTAAGTAGGTGGTAGTAAGTGATTAAGAAAAAACGCTTAGGCGATATCTTATTAGAAGTTGGATTTATTACTGAAGAGGAGTTAGAAGAGGCACTAGAGAAACAGAAAGGATCGGATAAACGGTTAGGTACAGTTCTAAAAGAGATGGAATTAGTTACAGAGCAAGATGTTATGGAAGCATTGGAGTACCAATTAGGAATTCCTCAAGTTGATTTAAGTAAGTTCATTATCGATTTTGATGTCATTCAGTTGATCCCACAGTCCTTAGCTAAGCGACATAAAGCGATTCCAATTAAAAAAGAGGAGGATACCTTAACTGTTGCTATGGCTGATCCTTTAGATGTAATGGCAATTGATGATATTAGAGTTAAAACGGGCTGTAAGGTAGTGCCGGTAATTGCCAGTGAAGCTGAAATTGATCAAGCTATTGATCAGTATTTTGGTAGTGACGATATCGTAGATGAGTTTGTTAATGATTTAGATGAAGATTTAAGTGTTGGTGAAGAGGAAGAAGTAGAGTTAGATCGATTGCGTCAGATGGTCGAGGAAGCTCCGGTGGTAAGATTAGTAAATAATATTATTACTAAAGGAGTTAAGCTGGAGGCTAGTGATATTCATATTGAACCACAAGAAGAGGAAGTACGGGTGAGATATCGAATAGATGGTCTGTTACGTAGTGAAATGAATATACCGAAGCATACTCATTCTGCTTTGGTATCACGAATTAAGATTATGGCTGATTTAGATATAGCAGAACGGAGAAAGCCACAAGATGGTAGAATTCAGATATTGATTAAAGATCGAGAAGTAGATTTAAGAATTTCTGTTCTGCCTACAGTAGAAGGGGAAAAAGTAGTAATTAGAATTTTGGATAAAAGTAATTTAATGTTAAATTTAGAGAAGCTGGGGTTTGTTAATGAGGATTTAACCAAGTTTAAGAGTCTAATCAAGCAGCCGCATGGTATCTTGTTAATTACTGGCCCTACAGGTAGTGGAAAGACGACTACTCTCTATTCAGCTTTAGATTTTTTAAATTCAGAAGAGGATAATATTATTACTATTGAAGATCCAGTAGAGTATTCTTTACAAGGTGTTAATCAGGTGCAGACTAATGTTAAAGCAGGTCTGACATTTGCTAATGGTCTGCGTTCTATTCTGCGTCAGGATCCTGATATAGTAATGGTTGGCGAGATTCGTGATAAAGAGACAGCTGAGATTGCTATTCATGCTGCGCTGACAGGTCATTTGGTCTTATCAACACTTCACACTAATGATGCTGCTGGTGCTTTGACGCGATTGATTAATATGGGAATTGAACCTTTCTTGGTTTCTTCTTCAGTAATAGGAGTTGTAGCTCAGCGGTTAGTACGAAAAATCTGTACTGAATGTAAAGTAGAAGCAGGTACATATAATAATAATTCACGAGAAGTAAAGTTACATGAAGGAAAAGGTTGTAGTAATTGTAACGAAATTGGTTATAGTGGACGAACAGCAATTCATGAGATTCTCGAACTTGATTCTCAGTTAAAGAAATTAATTACGGATAAAGCTTCTGGGGATCAGATTAAAGAAAGAGCATTAGAACAAGGAATGATAACATTAGAAGATGTAGGATTAGAAAAGGTAAATCAAGGAATTACAACTTTAGATGAAGTAATGCGAGTTACAAAAGTACAACCTTGATTTAAGGGGAGGGAGACGAGATGAGGTTAGATGATATTTTGCGCGAAGGTATTAAACTGGAAGCTTCAGATATTCATTTAACTGTAGATTTAGAACCTAAGGCTAGAATAAATGGTAAGTTAAAAGCTCTTACTGCAACGGATGATAGATTATCAGCAGATGAATTAGAAGAATTTGTTAGGATAATCTTAGATGAGAAAGAATTAGAAGAGTTGCAAAATAAAGGAGAAGTTGATGCTAGTTATCGTTTAGAAGGTTATAGATTTAGAGTTAATGTCTTTAAGCAGCGCGGGACTTATGCTTTAGTTTTAAGAATTATTCCTAAGCAGATTTTAAGTTTAGAGAAATTAGGTTTACCTACAGTTTTAGAAGAAGTAGCAGAAGAATCTCAAGGGTTATTTTTAGTAACAGGGCCTACCGGTAGTGGAAAGTCTACTACTTTAGCTTCCATTATTGATCTGATTAATCGCAATCAAGATCAACATATCATTACTTTAGAAGATCC
>JBNJEL010000135.1:0-2717 GCA_051745835.1 Bacillota bacterium | reverse complement strand
ATTAATTCTGCTAAATGAGTCGTCTTTCCTCCTGGGGCACTACAGAGATCTAAGACTCTATCTTTCGGCTGTGGAGCTACAAGATGTCCGGTTAAGATAGAAGCTAACCCCTGAATTTGACAGTAACCAGCTGTGAGAAGATCAGATGCCAAAAGAGATGAAGAACCAATCACTCTATAAGCCTGATCAATGTTAGGAACACTCTCAGCTGTAATGGACTCCTTGGCTAATAAAGAGCGAAAATTATCTGAACTTATCTGTAACGGATTGCGCCTAATCACTGTAGCTGGCACTTGGTTCAACCGCTGACAGATCTCAATCGTTAAATCAACTCCAAAACGCTTAACCCATCTTTCAACCATCCACTGCGGAAAAGAGTGCTTATATCGAATAAACTGCACCGGTTTATCAGCTTGATCGGGAAAATTAATCTGGTCTAAATTGCGTAAAATACTCCTCACGATACCATTAACAAACTTTGCTGCTCCATCATGTTGATACTCCTTAGCTAGTTCTACAGACTGATTACAGGCTGCCGCAGCAGGAATTCGATCTAGAAAACAAATCTGATAGAGACCAAGTCGTAAGATATTACGCGTCCAATCATCCATCTTAGCTAAAGGACGGTCAGCAAACTGCTCTATCACATAATCTAAATTATTCCTCATGCGCAAAGTACCATAAAATAATTCGGTAGTTAAACTTTTATCACGCTCTGAAAGATCATACTCTGCTAATAATTGATTTAATACTAAATTTGAGTAAGCTCCTTCTTCATTCACGCGATAAATCCCTTCTAAAGCAACTTGACGTTCTTGAGTACTCACTATTTATCCTCCAATCAACTTTGCCTAATAGACTTCTAGCTTCTCCGTCTCTACAAATAACTCCTGAGGTTCAGCAGATAATCTAAAGCCTAATAGATGGTCAACACTATGATTATATCTAATTCCTTTAATAACTATCCCCTCTACTTCAGCTGAAGTAGTAAATAACAGCTGCACATATCTTCCTACTATCGGACGCAACAATCTAGATAATAAGAGAGCTACTAGCACATAAATAATAGTTAAGTTTCCAGTCTGAAGTAGAAGAGCCAAGAATATAATTGCTGCTAAGATATTACCAACAATTAAACTACTACCACAGCGATCATGAACTACTAACTCTTGTTCACCATTTTGTAATCTAGTCAATCCTTGCTTGGCTGCCTGCTTAACAATAGCAGGATCAAGGTTACCGTAAATAATAAAGCCGTTCTCCTTAGCTAATCCTGACAGCTGCTGACCAGTATATGATTCCTCTAAGACATTAATAGTAGCATGCTCTAAAGCATGATTGCGTCTTAGAGCAAAGTTAGTAGCTATCTTAATAATCTGCTGTGGTGCGACTAATAATGTCAGCAGTGAATCAATAGTAAACTTAAAAGGTATGAATAAGAGTACTAATATCATTACTAATGATAGCGGCAGCAATAACGGAGGAAATAAAATTGACAATAATAAAGCAAAGAAAAGAAACCACATTCTAATCCTCATCCAACATACTAGCCATCATAAATAACCGCAACAGATGACCAATTGAAACTAATAAAGCTGCTACATAAGTTAACGCTGCCGCTTTGAGAACCTTTCGCGCCGGCTTGACTTCTTCAGCTGTAAGATAATTACCAGACTTCAAAAACTTAATTGCTCGTGAACTAGCATTAAACTCTACAGGTAAGGTAACCAACTGAAATAACACTGCACCTGTAAAAATAATCAAACCAATCTGTACCATCAACTGCGAACGAAAGAATATAAAACCAAAGACACCTAAAGGTAGCCCCAGCTTAGAACCAAGACTCGCCACAGGCAATAAGGTATGACGAATATTTAAAGGTAGATATTCTACAGCATGTTGAACTGCATGACCAGTCTCGTGAGCTGCTACACCTAATGATGCTAAAGACCTACCGCTATAGACATCCGGCGATAATCTAAGTGTCTTCGACCGTGGATCATAATGATCACTTAACTCACCGCTAGTACGTTCAACACTAACATCCCTAATTCCTTTCTCCTTTAAAATATCCTTCGCTACTTCAGCCCCCGTATAACCTTTCTCTGCCACTACATTTAAGTATTTATTAAATGTACTCTTGACTTTATATTGAGCATACATACTGATTAATAAAGCCGGAATTAAAATTATAAATGTAGGATCATAGAACGGAAACATCATCATTGATCACTCCTCTAAGAGTTGATTAATCGCAGACTCCAATTTTTCTAAATC
This sequence comes from Bacillota bacterium, assembly GCA_051745835.1. Taxonomy (GTDB): domain Bacteria; phylum Bacillota; class Halanaerobiia; order Halobacteroidales; family Acetohalobiaceae; genus JBNJEL01. The sequence goes on along the minus strand of JBNJEL010000135.1, from coordinate 440 downwards.
GACCAAAGTATTAACACACGGACCTTCAGGTCTAATATTGACCACACCTACTACCGGCAGCGGATAAGTATCTTGAATTCCGCTAGTTAAGTCTCGTTCACAGGCAACTGCAATAATCGCTCGCGGTCTTAATTCCTTAACAATTCGCCGGGCTAATGTACCGCCGGTAGCTACAGCAACATGAATTCCATATTTATCTCTTAAAGTTAAAATATCATCTACCTGACAATTACCGCACTGCCGACAATTATCTAAATTACTAGTAATGCGATATTGACACTGCTGGTCTTGGATACAGTGCGGTAGCAATAACAATATTTCTTCTGGTTTTAGGTTGATTCGCTTAGGATTAACTAATTGATTATTAACCTGGATAAAAGAGTTTTTTATCTTTAACTGATCAAATCCTAATAGCTTACCTAAGTAGATAATTAAAGGAA
>JBNJEL010000134.1:0-2750 GCA_051745835.1 Bacillota bacterium | reverse complement strand
GCGATTATGAGGCAGCGATGATAGAAGTATTAACTGCCCATCAAGTAGAGTTAGTAGTCTTAGCTGGATTTATGAAGGTCTTGAGTGCTTACTTTGTTAATCATTATCCTGAGCAGATTATGAATATACATCCTTCTTTGCTGCCTGCCTTTCCTGGTCCGAATGCTCAACAACAGGCACTGGATTATGGGGTTAAAGTGAGCGGCTGTACAGTTCATTTTGTAGATACTGGTTTAGATACGGGCCCAATTATCAACCAGGCAGCAGTACCTGTTTTAGAGGAGGATACAGTAACTTCGCTAGCTGAACGGATTTTAAAAGTAGAACATCAGATTTATGCGGAAGCGATTCAACTATTTGCTGAAGGTAGATTGGAAGTGGAAGCAGATCGTGTTAAAATCTTAGAGTAATGGGGTGGAAGAATGGAGAAGGTAAGGTATGCATTATTAAGTGTGTCTGATAAGAGTGGAATTGTAGAATTGGCAGCAGGTCTATCAGAGTTAGGAATTAATATTATTTCAACCGGCGGTACTGGCGCTAAGTTGAAAGAGGCTGGGATTCCGGTGATTGATATTACAGAAGTAACAGGGTATCCGGAGATGATGGATGGTCGAGTTAAGACTTTGCATCCGGCAGTTCACGGCGGGATTTTAGCTCGGCGGGATAAGAAAGAGCACCTTAGTCAACTACAGAAACAGGGGATTAAACCAATCGATTTAGTAGTTGTTAATCTCTATCCATTTGCTGAAACTATAGCTCAAGAAGAGGTAACCTTAGACCAAGCAATAGAGCAGATTGATATCGGTGGACCAACAATGATTAGATCAGCAGCTAAGAACTGTCAAGATGTAGGAGTAGTAGTTGATAGTGGAGATTATGATCAAATTCTAACTGAACTTAGAAATAATCAGACTACTCTGAGCCAGGAGACTAAATTAGAGTTAGCCCAGAAGGCTTTTGAACATACTGCTAAGTATGATCACCTGATTCAGGATTACTTATTTAAGCAGGTTGAGCAGGATAGTGAAGAAGCACCTAACTTAATTAGAGAGTCCTACCAGAAAGTCGCTGATTTACGTTACGGCGAGAATCCTCACCAGCAGGCTGCTTTTTATCAAGAGTTAGATAGTACAGAGCCATCGGTTGCTACAGCTCAGCAGTTACACGGTAAGGAACTATCTTTTAATAATATTAATGATACTAATGCAGCGTTAGAGTTAGTCAAAGAGTTCTCTCAGCCTGCCGCAGCAGTCATTAAGCATGCTAATCCCTGTGGAGTGGCAACAGCAGAAGAGTTAGCTACAGCTTTTCAGCAGGCTTACAGTGGTGATCCTGCTTCTGCTTACGGTAGTATAGTAGCACTTAATCGCGAAGTTGATCTAAAAACAGCAGAAGAGATTGCTGGGCCGGATAAATTTGTGGAAGTGGTAATTGCACCTAGCTTTAGTAGTGAGGCTTTAGAAGTTCTTCAAGAGCGTTGGGAGAGTGTCCGATTATTAGAGGCAGGTGAGTTAGCTGTTGACCATCAGAGTAATCAAGCTGACTTAAAGAAGGTAGTCGGTGGACTTTTAGTACAGGATAGAGATTTAGCCCAGCTCGACCAATCAGAATTAGAAGTAGTTACTGAGCGAGAGCCGACTGATGAGGAGTTAGCTGATCTTTTATTTAGCTGGCAGGTAGTGAAACATGTTAAGTCCAATGCGATAGTGATTGCTAAGGAGCAGCAGGTTGTTGGAGTTGGTGCTGGGCAGATGAGCCGCGTTGATGCAATGATGATTGCAGGACGAAAAGCAGAGAGTAGAAAGCAAGGAGCAGTAGTAGCTTCGGATGCCTTCTTTCCGTTTGCTGATTCGATTGAACAGGCAGCTCAAATGGGGATTAAGGCTATTATTCAGCCCGGCGGTTCAATTAGAGATGAAGAAGTGATTGCTGCAGCTAATAAACATAATATTAGTATGGTCTTGACTGGACAACGACATTTTAAACATTAAGTTATGAGAGCCTAGTTAATCTAGGCTCTTTTTTATTTTAATTAATTTGATAATTTGTTCTTTAATTTTTTAACCTTCTTTTTTGTCTTTTTGATAAATTTATCTTCACTAGCGAAGTGATAATAGTTAGATTCAACTACAGCTAAAGCTCCTTGGAGGCTAGCTTCAAGATTAATAATTCCTATCTTATAATCAGCTGCTACAGAGTCTTTAAGCTGACAAGTTAATTGGTTAGCTATCTCTAAAGCTGCAGCTGATAGTTCGGCAATTGAAAGTGGTATCTTAATGATCTTTTTAAGTGCTGTTAAGTCTTGAAAGTTATTAGTCAAATTTAGCTGATATACTTGGGGGTCTTTGTTAATAGCCTCCATTAATTCTTCGTTAATAGTAGTTAGTAGGGGAGGATAATCATCACAGCTAACTTGATAACTTAACTTAATTAGAGATACTCCTAATAAGGCTGTTGCTCCAATAGCTGAACCTCCGGCAGGAACTGGTGGATTATCATCAGCAACCTTTTGGCTAAACTCTACTAAAGAATTTTCTGTTAATTTCATATGATAACCTCCTTTTTCGATTGGTAATTTATATATAATGGTTTAGCTATAATATAACATATAATCAAAGTGATTTTTATGAGATAGATCACATATTAAATTTGACTTTTGTGATTAGGATCACGGAAGATAATTAGTAGATAGTATATCATTTTAGTAGAGTTAAGAAGTCACAAATTAGAATAATTAAAATAAACAGGGG
>JBNJEL010000133.1:0-2760 GCA_051745835.1 Bacillota bacterium | reverse complement strand
GCCTACTGTTTTCCATTTATTTAATAATTCTTGGAGCTTTATTCCTTGCGATTGTTGCTCAATTTTAGTTAAATAATAACCTCTCTCCTTTAATTGATCTACCGCACTATTTTTAGTTCTAGCCTCTATAGTACCTTCTACAAAAGTCCCCGTCTGGTCTCTAGCTTTGTAATCAAAGACAGGAGAAATAAGGACACCTCCCTGTAACCTAAATTAATTTCTGTAATGTCTGCTTATCTCCAGCACTTTCTAAAGCAGCTTGTCTGCTTATTTTACGTTGGCTATATAAATCACGTAAAGAATAATCCATAGTATGCATTCCTTCTTCTTTCCCCGTCTGCATTATTGATTCTAGTTGGTGATTTTTCCCTTCTCTAATTAGATTCCGGACTGCTGAATTAGCTACTAGTAATTCAGTTGCTGCCACTCTATCTAATCCATCAAGTGTAGGAAGTAATTGTTGGGCTAAAATCCCTTGTAGATTCATAGATAATTGAATTCTAATCTGTTCCTGCTGGTGGGGAGGGAAAACATTAATAATCCGATCAATAGTCTCTGCAGCACTATTAGTATGTAAGGTAGCTAAAACTAAATGACCTGTTTCGGCAGCAGTAATAGCAGTAGATATAGTCTCTAAATCTCTCATCTCACCAACTAAAATAATATCAGGGTCTTGGCGTAAAGCAGCTCGTAGACCAGTAGCAAATTCTTGCGTATCCCTTCCAACTTGTCGTTGATTAACTATACTCTGTTTATGCTGATGGACATATTCTACTGGATCTTCTAAAGTAATAATATGTTTACTAGATTGCTCATTAACTAAATCAATCATAGCAGCTAAGGTAGTTGACTTCCCGCTGCCAGTTGGCCCGGTTACCAAAAACAATCCTCTTTGTTGGAGAGCCATTTCTGTTAATTTATCTGGTAATCCCAATTGATTCAAACTTAAAATTTGATTAGGAATGATTCGTAAAACTGCTGCAGGATGATTTTGTTGATAAAAAACATTAACTCTAAATCTATAATCATTCCACTGGTAGGCAAAATCCAATTCTCCTTCTTGCGCCAATCTTTCTTCTCTATCTGCTAGCAAATCAGCCACTAATTCTTCAATTTTATCAGCGGTTAAGACTTGCTGATTCATACTTCGTAAATCACCATTAATCCTAGCCATAGGTTCAATTCCTACTGTTAAATGAATATCAGAAGCACCTAGTTTAATCCCTTCCTGTAATAGATTCGCCAACTCCATTCCTAACTCCTCCTAATTGACTATAATTTTGTAACTCGCATTGCTTCTTCTAAGGTAGTTAACCCTTGCGTTACCTTTTGGAAAGCAGAATCCGTTAGTGTCTTCATTCCTTTTTCTTTTGCTACGTCTTCAATTTCAGCTGCTGATGCTTTTTCAATTATCAACTTTTTAATTTTAGAATCAATATCTAATATTTCAAAAATAGCAGTTCTTCCTCGATACCCAGTCTCGTTACAACTTCTACAACCTGAACCGTAATAATCAACAAACTCATCCTGTTCTTGTAAATATTCTGCTAAGACCGAATCAATAACTTCTTCCTCATTTTCCTTCTTACAATCAGGACAAATTTTTCTTACTAATCTTTGGGCTACAACTCCCATCAATGAAGAAGCTACTAGATAAGGTTCTACTCCCATATTAATTAATCTAGTCAATGCCCCGGCTGATTGATTAGTATGTAGAGTGCTTAATACTAAATGGCCAGTCATAGCAGCATGAATAGCAATTTCTGCTGTTTCTTTATCTCTAATCTCTCCAATCATTATTATATCTGGATCTTGTCGAAGTATAGAACGTAATCCATTAGCAAACTCAAGTCCTGCTTGCGGATTAACTTGAACTTGATTAATCCCATCTAGTCTATATTCTACTGGATCTTCAACGGTAATAATATTTTTATCAGCATCATTTATAGAACTCAAAGCTGAATAAAGAGTAGTAGTTTTTCCACTACCAGTTGGCCCAGTGATCAATAGCATTCCATGAGGTTGACTAATCATCTTTTTAAAAATTGGTTTATGTTCAGGTAAAAACCCTAATTCATCAATTCCTAACATTAAACTTTCTTCATCCAAAATCCTAATAACAACTTTTTCCCCTTCAACAGTAGGTAGAGTAGAGACTCTTAAATCAATCTTTGTCTGAGATAACTTCATTTGAATTCTACCATCTTGAGGAACTCTGCGTTCGGCTATATCCATTTCAGCCATAATTTTAATTCTAGAGACTAAAGCAGAAAGAGTCTGTTTAGGAATCTGCATTTCAGTATGGAGTATCCCATCGATCCTATATCGAATTCTTACTTGATCTTCTTCCGGTTCTATATGTATATCACTAGCTCTAGCTTTAACTGCTCTAGAAATAATATTATTGACTAATCTGACTACTGGTGCATCCTGTACCATTTGACGTAGATTACTAGTATTTAAATTACTATCTTCTATTTCCTCCATTGTGGAATCAATATCTTCTATAAATTCTTCTACAATATCATCATCTCCAAAGTATTGATTTATAGCATTTTCTATTTCTTCTTTACTAGAAATAACTGGTGAAACCTCACAACCTGTCTTAATTCTAATATCATCAATTGCTAATACATCTAAAGGGTCTGCCATTGCTACTGTTAAAGTATTATCCTCTTTTTTAACTGGAATTGCTTGATGTCTTTCTGCTAAGGACTTAGAAATCAAATTAATAACTTCTGGATCAATTATTATCTGGTT
>JBNJEL010000132.1:0-2850 GCA_051745835.1 Bacillota bacterium | reverse complement strand
CTACCGTCAGCTAACTGTTCTACTATCTCCCGCGGTAAGTCTCGTCCTTTAGCTACAACATCTACAAATGGCTGGTAGACATCATCAATCATCTTATCTAATAGCTGACGCTCACGATCAGTCATTTCACGACTGGCATTTCCTAAATCCTTAAACTCTCCGCTCTTGACTGTCTCCAGATCAATCCCCGCCTTATCGAATAATCCTTCTAAATTAGTAAACTGCATAATTACTCCGATACTACCCGTAATTGTTGAATGGTTAGCTACTACTTCATCAGCAGCCATTGCTACATAATAGCCGCCGGAAGCAGCTACATCTTCTAAGCAGGCAATTACTGGTTTCATACTCTCAGCTTTAAATTTCTTAAGTGCTTGATAGATCATATCTGACGCTGCAGCACTACCGCCGGGAGAATTAATTTTTAACATTAATGCCTCTACTGCTTCATCTTCCTCTATCTTCTCTAGCTGGTCAATAATCTCTTCAGCGCTTGTCCGACGATTAAGTAGTGATTTTTGCTTGCTGCTTTCAATCACCCCATCAATATTAAGTACAGCTATCTTAGGTTCAGTTTGCAACTTACGCTGCAATAACTTAACAGCAGCAACGGTAACAACTCCTACTGTACCAACAATTATAGCTATTACAAAGAGTAATACTAAACCAACTACCATCTTAAGAGCTAAATCTATCAACTCTGTCACTCCTTTCTGTAATTATAGATTTAATTTATTTTATCATAAACCTACCCTACTTCAAACCAAATCTAAGCACTATTTATTATATTCCCAGGAAAACAAAGAATAATGTATAATATTATTAGTAGGGTATAATTTTAATTCTAAGGGAGGAAGATAAATGGGGATTTTAGATAGTCTGATGGGTAATGCTTCAGAAATGGATCTTTCAGATGCTAAACAGGAACTGCAAGAGATTCTAATTGCTGAAGAAGAGATCGATTCAGCCTACCAATTACTGAGAGATTACTTTGTCTTTACTAACAAACGATTAATATTAGTCGACAAACAAGGTATCACAGGTAAAAAGAAAGAGTATCACTCTATTCCCTACAATTCAATCAGACAGTTTAGTATAGAAAGTGCTGGTACTTTTGATGCTGACGCAGAACTTAAACTCTGGATAGCAGGTTCACAGACACCAGTTACCAAAGAATTTGGTAAAAACTCCAGTAACATCTTAGCTGTCCAACAAACATTAGCACAATTTCTACTATAGAATTAATAAGCAGTCTACTAATTTAGTAGACTGCTTTCTAATTACTCTTCTACTACCTGCACCTCTAATCCCGCCTCTTTAAATTGCGGTACTACTTCTTCTTGATTAGCTACTATTACTGTTACCAACCGCTCAGGATAAGTATACTGACTGAAAGCTTTCTGCACTTTAGTTAATTCTAAATTATTATACTGCTCAATATAGTGATTTATATAATCAGGTCGTCGATTACGCAGCTCCTTATTATAAATCAACTGATCTAAAATACTTATCTGCGTTTGATACCGTTTAGGAAAATAAGCATTATAAAGATTAATAACATTAAATAATTCCTCTTCTGTAATCTGATTCTGTTCCTCTTTTAACACCCGCATTTCCTCAGTGATAGCTCTAATCGCTTCAAGTGTCTTAGACGGCTTAACTGAAGTAGTAATCTGATAACTACCATCTAGTTGATGATAATTACTGCGAGCTGAGATATTATAGACATAGCCATGTTGGGAGCGTAAGTTCTTCATTAATCTACTACCAAAACGTCCACTACCATATACACGATTTGCTATCTCAAAAGCTATCCTATCAGCAAAATCATAACTAAAGAAGTTATAGCCTAACTTAATCTTAGCTTGAGTAGCATCGGGCTTATCAACTATAATAATATCCTGTTGAGCTACAGTACTACCAGATAATTGAGGCTCTCTAATCTCAATTTGCCGCTGCTGCCAAGTGCTAAATTCTTCTTTAATTAATTCCGTCATAGCTATTGGATCAATATCACCAACAATTCCTAAGACTAAATTATTAGGTGCTATCGTCTGTTGATAATAGTCTGTTAAGTCTGGCGGAAACAGATTAGCTAACTTATCTAACCGTAAATTGAGATTAGAATAAAAAGAATAAGGGTGATTAGGATAAATCTGCTGGTCAAAATACATATTCAGTAGTGAATCCTGTTCTGTCTGAGCTTGAAGCAAGTAGCGCTGTTTTTCCTGTTTAATCCGCTGAAAATGATTTCCTGAAAAGTTAGGTCGCTGTAAGATCTCAGCTACTAGTGAAATTAAAGCTTCTTGATCGGTACTTAAAGCATCACCTGTTAACTGAAAATAATCCGGCTGCACGTTAAAATCAAGATCAATCCCATGTAACTCTTTATAACGCGCTAACTCCTCCTCGCTATAATTCTCAGTTGTAGTATTCATCAGCTCAAACATTAAACTTGAGATACCAGCAATCTCTCTTTCTTCTTGACGCTGTCCCCCATTAATATAGCCTGTCAATTCAACAGTAGGCAGACTATGATCCTCTACTAAATAAACTATTACTCCATTATCTAGCTTAATTCGCTTATAATCAGGCTGTTGAATATGAGGAATCTGATTCTTATTCTCTGCTAACTTCTTATATAGTGACTGACTAAAATCAACTTTAGCACATGATCTTTGAATTAATAGTGTAGTTAAAGATACGACCATCATTAATATTATTAGATACTTCCGATTCATCTTATTAATCAGCTCCTCTTTCTCTTAATCCTCTTGGGGCAGAATATAACCTACAGTGCGGTTATCCGCCGTAAAATACTTGTTGGCAACTTTAATAATCTCTTCTTTA
>JBNJEL010000131.1:0-2865 GCA_051745835.1 Bacillota bacterium | reverse complement strand
ATATTCTATTTGTTCAAAATCAATCTCTGGCCATAATGGTAAACTAAGTAATTCTTCACTTGCTTCTTCACTAATTGGAAAATCTCCTTGATGATAATTTAAATAATCATAGGCAGGTTGCAGATGCAAAGGAACAGGATAATGTATACCAGTTGTAATACCCTGTTTAGCCAAGTCCTTTTTAATTTTATTTCTTTCATTTACCCTAATAGGATAGAGATGATAAACATGTTTAGCTCCTGATCTTTTAGAAGGAATTATTACTTTTTTATCAGCTAATAATCGATTATAATATTCTGCTTTCTCAATTCTTTTTTCTGTCCATTCCGCCAAATATCTTAGTTTAATTCGCAATACAGCAGCTTGTAAAGAATCTAATCTACTATTACATCCTTCAATTTGATGAATATACTTCTCTTTCCTGCCATGATCAGATAACATCTCTATCTTTTTAGCTAAACTCTGATTATTGGTAACGACTGCTCCAGCATCTCCAAAAGCTCCTAAATTCTTACCAGGATAAAAAGAAAAAGTAGCAACATCTCCATAACTCCCGGGAGGTTTATTACCTAGTTTAGCTCCATGAGCTTGGGCTGCATCTTCTATTACTTTTAGATTATAGTCATTAGCGATCTCCATAATTGCCTTCATATCTGCCATCTGACCATACAAATGAACAGGGATTATTGCTTTAATATCTTCAATTGAATCTTGACTCTCTAAATAATTTCTTAATTTCTGAGGAGACATTGTATAAAACTCTTTTTCTATGCCAACAAAGTCAACCTCTGCTCCGACATTAGTTATCGCTTCTGCTGTAGCTATAAAAGTATTAGGAACAGTAATTACTCTATCTCCTTGACCAATTCCTAAAGCCCTCAAACTTAAAGTTAAAGCATCAGTCCCATTACCACAACCAATAGCATACTTAACATTACAGTAATCTGCAAATTCAGACTCAAACTTTTTTATCTCTTCTCCACCAATAAATCTAGTATTATGTATTAATTCTTTAATTTTACTCATTACTTCATCATAAATTTGATCATAACAATCAGATAGATCCATAAATGGTATCTTCATTTTAATCACCTTAACCTATAATTATCAATTTCAGCAACTTCTTTAATGACTTCAGCTGGATTACCTGCTACGACTTTAGAAGCAGCAACATCACAAGTTACTACTGCCCCAGCACCAACTAAAGCTTTTTTTCCAATCTTAACGCCTGGCAATAATGTAACATTAGCCCCGATTTTAGCCTTTGATTCAATAATAGCTCCTTTTAAATTATCCTTCACATTAACAGATTGAGGATATTTAGCATTAGTAATTACTACATTAGGCCCTAGCCAGCATTCCTCTTTTAATTGAGAATATTCAGGAATAAAGACTTGAGAATGAACTCTAACATTATCCTCTAAATCAATATGATGTTCAATACAAGAACCAGTTCCAATACTAACATTATCACCAATCTTATTATATTCACGAATCATTACCTGATGACCAGTTTGAAAATCATCTCCAATATTGTTACCTGCATAAATTACAGTATTAGATCTGATTACTGCATTGTCACCAATTACGGTCTTTACTTCGCCTGCTTTCTTTCCTTGAGGAGGTTTACCAATTACAGAATAATCTTCAATTGTAACGTTTTCTCCTAACTCAACATTAGGATAGATCTTATAATTACTCATTAACAACACCTAATTTGCATTTTTGCGGTTTAAATCTTAGTTTAACTGTCTTTCCAGTTTCAGCTGCTTCATAGATAGCATTAATCAATTCTAATGATTTTCTCCCTTCAAATCCATCAACTAATGCTTTCTTATTATTTTTTATACAATCTACTACATGTTTTAGATAACGCTGATGACCAAAACCATAAACATTAGGTGGATTCTCTTTAAACTCCTCCATCACTTTTTTATCTTCTGGGCGTTCATCTTCAAACTGCCATATCTCCATCTCATTAACAGCAAAGCCACCTATTTCTACTGATCCTTGTTCACCTAAAATTGAAAGAGAGCCTTCTAAATCTTCAGGACGAGTAGCAGTAGTTGCTTCAACAATCCCTAAAGCTCCATTAGCAAACTTAATTACTACTGCTCCTGTATCTTCAGTCTCTATATCTACTAAACGAGTAGCAGTTTGAGCTGAAACCTCTACTGGCTGTCCCATCATCCACTCTAATAAATCAATATGGTGTGAAGCTTGATTAGTTAATACTCCACCATCCATTGCCCAAGTACCGCGCCAATCATCCATATCATAGTAGTGTTGATGTCGTGTCCAGCGAATTCTAACTGTTCCCATTACCAATTTGCCAAATCTACCTTCTTCGATAGCTCTTCTTAATTTCTGAACTGGTAGATTATATCTATTCTGTTTAACTACAAATAATCTAACTCCATATTGATCACAGACTCTAATCATCTCATCAGCATCTTCTAATCTTAATGCCATTGGCTTTTCACAGACAATATGTTTTTGATACTTCTTAACTATATCAATTGTATGCTTAGCATGTAACCCACTAGGAGTTAAAATATTGACTACATCTATTTCTTCTTGCTGTAACATATCATCATAACTTGTATAATGCGGAATATTAAACTTATCACCATATTCTTTTGCTTTTTCCTCGTTAATATCACAGATGGATATACGAGAGCGATCGACAGCTTCCGGGGAAGTCATCCGCCGAGAAGGGACGAGGCTGGGTCGATTTCGCTTCGGCCCGGAACCGCTGTCCAGCACCGTCTGTTTGCGGCGATGTTGGGTCACAGGCTTCATATGCGATTGCCCTTTAGTCGACACGTCCGTCTGGTTACCGTGGACCGCGCCGGATCGCTGTAG
>JBNJEL010000130.1:0-2919 GCA_051745835.1 Bacillota bacterium | reverse complement strand
AGATTGTAGAAGAGAAGCCTTTAGCTAGAGCTTTATATGCGGAAGTTAAGATTGATCAAGAGATTCCAGCCGAATTATACCAAGCGGTAGCAGAAATATTAGCTTATGTCTACCAGTTAAATGATGAAAGGGGGTAATTAGATGGCAACTCCTAGCAATAGCCTATCCCAGCCGAATATTACACAGTATAATGATATTATCTTTGCCCTAGCAGTAGTAACGATTGTCGTAATGTTTATTATACCGCTGCCGACTATTTTATTAGATATATTATTAGCTGGTAATATTGCTTTTGCGTTGACTATTCTCTTAATTTCGATGTATACTGTTGAACCACTAGAATTTTCAGTCTTTCCTACACTCTTATTGATAGCTACTTTATTTCGCTTAGCCTTGAATGTTTCTACTACACGATTGATCTTAGGTGAAGGTTATGCTGGAGAGGTAGTTTCTAGTTTTGGTGAGTTTGTAGTAGGTGGGAATTATATTGTAGGTTTTGTAATCTTTTTAATCTTAATTGTAATTCAGTATGTAGTAATTACTAAAGGTGCTGAACGAGTAGCAGAGGTTACAGCTCGTTTTACTTTAGATGCTATGCCTGGTAAGCAGATGAGTATTGATGCTGACTTAAATGCAGGTTTAATTACTGAAGCTGAAGCTCGGGCGCAACGAAAGAAGTTAAGAGAAGAGTCGGACTTTTATGGTGCTATGGATGGTGCCAGTAAGTTTGTTAAAGGTGATGCAATAGCAGGAATTGTAATTACGATAGTTAATGTAATTGGTGGCTTAGTTATTGGTGTCTTACAGCAGGGCATGTCAATTACTGAAGCTTTACAGACTTATACTTTATTAACAATTGGAGATGGATTGGTCAGTCAGATACCAGCACTTTTGATCTCAACTGCAGCTGGTATTGTAGTTACTAGAGCAGCTTCTGAGTCTGATTTAGGTACCGATTTATCCAATCAGATGTTAGCTCAACCTAAGAGTTTATTGATTGTTTCTGGAGTTTTAGGTTTATTTGCTTTTGTAAGTGGACTACCAACTATTCCGTTCTTATTTCTAGCTCTATTATTATCTGGCTTAGGCTATCTTATGTTCCAATCACAACAGGAAGTAATGGAACAAGAAGAGGTTAGTGAAGAGGAAGAAGAGGTTGCTCAGTATGAGGAGCAAGAAGATATTGATGAATTACTTAAAGTTGATCCTATGGAAGTTGAAGTTGGTTATAATTTAATTCCTTTAGTAGTACCTGAACAGGGCGGTGATCTGTTAGATAGAGTTTCTATGATTAGACGACAGTGTGCTTTAGAGATGGGAATTATTATTCCGCCGATTAGAATTCGAGATAATATGCAGTTAGAGCCCGATCATTATCGAGTGAACTTAAGGGGAATTGAAATTGCTAGTCATGAGATTATGGTTAATCATTATTTAGCTATGGATTCAGGAATGGTGACCGAGGAACTTGATGGAATTGAGACTACAGAACCAGCGTTTGGTCTGCCGGCATTATGGATTAGTGAAGATCAAAAGGAAGAGGCAGAGTTAGCTGGTTATACGATTGTTGATCCACCGTCAGTGATTGCCACTCACTTAACTGAATTGATTAAAGATCATGCTCATGAGTTATTGGGTAGACAGGAAGTGCAGGAATTAATTGATAATATTCGCGAAGATTATTCAGCTGTAATTGATGAATTAATTCCAGATTTAATGACTATCGGTGAGATTCAGAAGGTACTTAAGAATTTGCTACAGGAAGGTATACCAGTTCGCGATTTAGTGACTATTTTAGAAACCTTAGCTGATGAAGCACGTAATACTAAAGATATTGATATTCTAACTGAGTATGTTCGTCAAGCCTTATCTAGACAGATTTCAGAACTATATAAAGATGATGATAATAATCTTAATGTATTGACTTTAGATCCGCAATTAGAAGAGCGAATATCTAATTCAATTGAACGTACAGAACAAGGAGCCTATGTTTCATTAGAACCTAATGTAGCACAACAGTTATTTAATGATTTATCAACTAAGATAGAACAGATGATGGAGCAAGGATATGATCCGATTGTATTAACTTCGCCGATTGTTAGATATCATTTTAAAGATTTAACCGAGCAAGTAGCATCTGATCTGACAGTTCTGTCTTTTAATGAATTAGAATCTGATTTAAATGTACAGACAGTAGGGATGGTGAGCTTAGCAAATGGAAGTTAAACGCTATCGTGGTGAAAATATGCAGGAAGCAATGTTTAAGGTTAAAGCCGATCTAGGTGCTGATGCAATTATTTTACATACTCGCAAATTTAAGAAAGGCGGTTTTTTCGGTCTTTTTGGTAAGCAGATGGTAGAGGTAATTGCTACTTTAGAAGAACAGAGTAGAGAACAGTCCCAATCAGCTGAGCCAGACCAGCTTCAGACAGAACTAAGTCAAGTTAAAGAGATGATGGGTACGATGTTATCTGAACTGGAGAAGTCGCAGACTGATGCTGCTTATAACAACTTACCTCAACACTTAAAGGAAGCAGCTGAAAGTTTGGTAGCTTGTGGAGTTAAAGAGAGTATAGTAGCGGATATTTTCTCTACTGTAACTGAAGAATTTAATCTACAGGAGATCGAAGAAGAGTCAGATGTAAATCAGGTTTTATCTGATATAATTAAGGAAAGAATAGCTCCTGCTGCTCCAATTAAAATTGATGGAGTTGGAAGTAAGGTAGTTGCTTTAGTAGGGCCGACAGGTGTAGGTAAAACAACTACTATTGCTAAGTTAGCAGCTAACTTTAGCTTAATTGAAGATCGCGAAGTAGGTTTAGTAACTGCGGATACTTACCGGATTGCTGCTGTAGAACAGTTAAAAACTATCGCGCAGCAGTGTGAGGTCACCTGCTGCGCGAGGTCGCAGGTGGCGCG
>JBNJEL010000129.1:0-2943 GCA_051745835.1 Bacillota bacterium | reverse complement strand
GCTTAAGATGGACTTCTTAGGCTTGCGCACGCTGACGGTAATTAATAATGCTTTAGATCTGATAGCAGAACATCAAGAGGTAGAGTTGGAGTTAACAGATATTCCGTTGACTGACCAGATAACTTATGAATTATTGCAGACGGGTAATACAGAAGGTATCTTTCAGATTGAGTCTGAGCTCTTCCAGCGGTTGATTACTAAGTTGCAGCCGACTTGCTTTGAAGATATTATAGCTCTCTTGGCTTTGGGGCGACCGGGACCATTAGGTAGCGGGATGGTCGATGATTACATTGACCGCCGCCACGGAGAAGCAGAAGTAGAGTATCTCCATCCTGATTTGGAATCGATCTTAGAGGAGACCTACGGTGTAATCATCTATCAAGAACAGGTAATGCGGATTGCTAATCAGATAGCTGACTACAGCTTAGGTCAAGCCGATATTCTGCGGCGGGGTATGGGTAAGAAGAAGCCGGAAATTTTGGAAGAGCACCGCCAGAAATTTATTAATGGTGCGTTAGATAATGGCTATTCACAGGAATTAGCAACAGAACTATTTGATCTGATGGAGTATTTTGGAGGCTATGGATTTAATAAGTCCCATAGTGCCGCCTATGCGTTAGTCTCCTATCAGACTGCTTATTTGAAAACCTACTATCCTGTTGAATATATGGCAGCTTTGCTAAGTAGCGTTATGGGCAATAGTGATAAGGTAGCACGATATATTGAAGAGTGTGAGCGGATGGGGATTGAAGTATTACCCCCTGATGTCAATGAGAGTCGAGTTCGCTTTACTGTAGTTGAGGATCGGATTCGTTTCGGTTTAGCAGCAGTTAAACATGTTGGTTCGAAGGCAATTGAAGAGATTATAGCTAGTCGGAGGCGCGAAGGAGAGTTTGAATCTGTAGTTGACTTCTGTCAGAAGGTCTCACTAGGTCGAGTAAATCAACGAGTGATCGAGAGTTTAATTAAAGCCGGTGCTTTTGCTTCATTACCTGGTCATCGGGCGCAGCTATTAGCGATCATAGATGAGCTCTATCAACGTTGTCGTCGCATTCAAAAAGAGAAGAGTAATGGACAATCTTCTTTTGGTGACTTAATGGAGGAGGATCAATTTAGCCAGGTTGATCTTACGTTACCTGATTGTGCGGAGTATAGTATAGAAGAGCTATTAGCTTTAGAGAAGGAGTACTTGGGTCTATATCTGTCGGGACATCCGCTTGATCAATATGACTACTTATTAGATAGTCAAGAGTTAGTACCAATTAGCGAAGTTAAGGAGTTAGCTGATCAAGAGCAAGTTAAGTTCGGTGGAGTGATTAATCAGGTTAATCAGATTAGAACTAAGCATAATCAAGAGATGGCTTTTGTTGAGGTCGAGGATCGTAGTGATAGCTTAGAAGTTGTTATCTTTCCTGATCTTTATGATGAGGTACAATCACTGCTGCTTAATAATCAATTTGTAGTGGTGGAAGGTAAACTAGATCAGAATGAGGATGGAGCTAAGATAATCGGTAGTCAGTTAACTGAGAGCTTAGATAGTAAGTTGTTTCTTAAGTTGTCTACAGTAGATGAGTCTGTTTTAGAGGAGTTAGAAGAACTATTAGCTGATTCTCCAGGGATTACTCCAGTTTATTTAGTACTACAGGTTAAGGAGCAGAAAGTCTTAATTTCAACTGCTGATTCGTTTATGGTAGAATTAAGTAGAGAGTTTAAGAGTAGATTGGAGCAATTAGCTGGAGTTGAAGATTACTCTATAGTCTAATTAAACATATAATATTAGTAGAGCTAGATAAGAATTAAGGAGGGGTTTGATGAAAGAGTTAGTGATTAATCTGTTAGAAGAAAGAGGAGTTAAGTTAGAGAAGATAGCTGAGATTGCTTATCAGCTACAGAAGCCGTATAATCAAGGTTTAACAATGGATAAATGTATCTTTAGTGTGGAGCAGGTGATTAAGAAGCGAGAAGTACAGCATACTATCTTGACTGGTGTGGCCTTAGATAAGTTAGCTCAAGATGATCAATTAGAGGAACCGCTAGCTTCAATTATTAAGACTGATGAGCCGTTATATGGTATTGATGAGAGTTTAGCGATGACTATTGCTAATATTTATGGTACTATCGGAATTACTAGTTTTGGATTTTTAGATAAGAAGAAGATTGGTATCATTGAGGAGTTAGATAGTAGTAAGGATGATGTTGATACTTTTTTAGATGATATTGTAGCCGGTATTGCTTCGGCAGCTTCAGCTCGGATAGCACATCAGTGGGAACAGAGTAAGGGGCAGATGGAGGTTCTATAATTGATTTAACTTATAAGTAAGTGAGGAGGCAGAGAATGTGAAAGAAAATCATACTAATTATTGTCAGGTAAGAACTACAATTGGCGGTACAGAAAGTTATAGATTAAGAGAGCAGATGGCTGAATTTGATTTACACTATTCGATAAAAGTAATTAGAGGACCAGAAGGTAGGAAAGTAGAGTTATCAGTTGTGATTGCTGAAGAGATGTTAGATGAGATATTAGCTGTAATTAAGGATATCTGTCGCGAGCCGATCATTACCATTACTCCTGTGATTGATTTTGAAGATAAGCAGAGTGAGCGAGAGTGGCGTCGTGTTACATTACAGGAAGGAGCTAGTGTTAGTTCATTAGCTGAACTCTATGATGGTGTCTTTTTGGATAATGGTAGTCGGGTGGTTGGGAATGCTATTTTAAATGAGGATGTCAGAATTGGCCAGAATACTTTTGTTGGCACGGGAGTAATTATTAGACGAGGGACTGTAATTGGTGCTGACTGTCATATTGGTACTGGAGCGATCATTGGTGACAATGTTAAGATCGGTAATAATGTCAAGATTGAAGAGAATGTAACGATTAGAAGTAATGTAGAGATTGGTAATGATGTTTCAATTGGAGCAGCAGCTAATTTAGAGAGTAATATT
>JBNJEL010000128.1:0-2991 GCA_051745835.1 Bacillota bacterium | reverse complement strand
TTACCAATCGAATCTGTATTGATAGATCGATGTAAATTTTTATGTTGTTTAGCTTTAGTATCTTTTAACTTTGATAATTGATCATGATAATTAAGCATAGTAGAATCAAATTCTATTCCGATAAATTGACATATTTTTTCTATTTCCTGCTTAGGAGCTGTAACTAAATCTTCATAATAAATTTCTAAATATTCATCTTCATCTTGACTATTTTTGAACTCTAAGGCTTTACTAACATGATTATTCCATCTAGCACAAGCCCCTTCAACACTATTAACATATTTAGTTGAATTTAAATATGAACTAACTACATCTTTTCCATTTCTCACTAGATGAATATATTTAGCTCCAGGAAAAACTTCATCAATTAATTCTATATTCAAAGTATTTAGCGGCGTTTTATCACCCCAAATTTTAGCTTTAGGAAAATTATGTTTTAGAAAATTACTATATATAGTATCAATTATCTTAGCTAATGTTCTTTCTTCCACTTCCAATTCCAATAATTGTTCAAATATTTCATCTAACTCCACTTCCCAAATAGAAAAATGAAGAGTAGATTTAAAAGTAGAAATAATTATCTTTATAAGATCGTTCCAAGAAATAAAATTAAACTTTTTATATTTTGTAATCATATTGGCTAGAGATATAAGTTCTGGAGGGATAGATATATCAGAATGAGCATTCAAAATCGATCTCAATAAAGTTGTCCCTGATCTCCCACAACCTATAATAAAGAAAGGAGTACAACTTAAACTTTGAACATCACTACTTACCGGATAACTTCCTCTTTTTCTCTGATTTATATTATTAATCTGCAACTCATTAAGGCGCTTAGTTACATCTTTTCTTTCATCTTGAGAGTTTGCCATTCTTTTAGCTTCAGAAAAAACATTATAAGCCTCCTGATCTTGAGTTAGTTCTTTATATATAACTCCTAGATTATATAATAAATCAAAATTATAAGAATTATCTATTAAACCTGCTACCAAAATATTTTTAGCTTTTTCTAACTGACCCTTATAGACAAAAACAGTTGCTTTCATAGAATAAAAGTCAGCATCTAAATTGAATTTATTACTATACTTATCGATTAATCTTTCAGCTTTATCTAAATCAGTTTGATTAATAGCATCTTTAATCTTCTCTTTTAATTCATCTTTAGTTTCTGATGTGTCAAATTCAGATTTCAACTCATCTTGAAAATCACTAAGTAATAACTGAATCCCCTTCTTCATTGCTGGGAATTTATTTAAAGCTGATTTTAAGCTTCTCACATATAATAAATCATCACTACCTTTATTTTCACGAGCTATCTTCATTTCAAGTAAAAATTCATCTTCACTACTATCAATCTCATAATCAAGTTGATTAGTTATAATATAATCACTATAAATTTCTCTTATATAATATATTCCTGCAGTAAGATATAAATCAAAAGTTTTTATATAATTTTTAAGTTTAATTTCATCTTTAATTAATAAGAAACGACCTAATACTTTAATTATTCTTGCTTGTTTAATATCATTAATTGTATTTTCTTGTTCTAAAAAAGTTAATATTAGATTATAAACATCATCTCTAACTTCTGATAAATAGACTAAAAATTGAGTAATAATTGATTCTCTAGTCGTAGATAATAATTCCATAATCGAATAATCTAATTTAAATAAATAATAAAGTAAATCTCCATAATAATAATCTAATTCATTTAAATCTAAATCTTCTATTTCAGTAATCAAATCTTTCTTATCATCTGAAGCTAATTGATCACTATCTAACTTTAATCTTACTCTATTTAATAAACCATATTCATCCCTTACATCAGAAAATAAATCTTCTAAAGCTTTAGAATTAACTTGATCAAGATTTAATTTAGCATTTTCTAATTCCTGCCAAAAAGATTCTTGTAATTCTTCAGGCTTAGCTTTTAAGTAATCTGTATAGTATTCTCTTAATTCTTGATACTTATCTAACTGTAAATAAGATTTGATTATCCAAGGCAAAGCTGAAGCTAATCTATCTTCTTCTACCAACAAACCATGCTTAATAGCCTCATGATAATTTCCTTCATCATAATGTAACTTAGCTAATTCTATATAAATGACACTCTCTAATGCTAAGGTAGTATCTACAAATGCCATATCTGTTCTGCTTGGAGTATCAAAATAATTATCCCTTAAGCTTAAATAAACATTACAATTATAGATTGCTCTTTCATTCTTACCTAACCTAGCTAGACTGACTGCTTTAAAGTAATAGAAATCTAAATAACCTTCTTTAATAGAAAGAGCTTCATCACAAATTTGGTTTACTTCTTGATAACGTTTAAAGTATAATAACTTTTTAGCATATTGAGAGTAAATATATAAATGTCCTTCTAAATTAATATCTTTATCTTGTAATAAATTATATGCTTTCTCCACACATTCCAGAGCTTCTTCATGATCTTGATGCATACCGTAACTCTTCGATAACTGATACCAATAATAAATATTCTCTGGATCTTTTTCCAACTCTTGCTTTAAAATTCCTCCAGTACGTTCAAACTTACGCTCCATCAA
The DNA here is from genome assembly GCA_051745835.1 of Bacillota bacterium. Taxonomy (GTDB): domain Bacteria; phylum Bacillota; class Halanaerobiia; order Halobacteroidales; family Acetohalobiaceae; genus JBNJEL01. The sequence continues at coordinate 427 of JBNJEL010000128.1, read as the reverse complement.
TTCTAGATCGTTACTATCATAACCATAATGCAATAAAGTAAGATTTAAATCTATAACAGGTCCTTTAAAGATTGGCTGATTATGTATTGCCCCTTCATAATGAAAGTCATCATCTAATCGAAATAGACGTGGTACTAATAAAGCCCCAAAATGACTTTCTTTAATATCAGTAAAACTTCTCTGTTCTACAACTCCAGTATTGTACTCTTCATCTAAATCATTTTTAAAAAAATTAATCAAACCAGTAGGATCTTTTACTACTTCATCGCCATCAATTACAAATAACCATTCACCGCGACAATAATCAATTACTTTATTTCTCATTTCCGCAAAGTGATTATTCCACTCATGAAAATAAATTCTATCCGTAAATTCTTTAGCTATTTCTACTGTGTTATCATCTGAACCAGTATCAATAATCACTAAT
>JBNJEL010000127.1:0-3015 GCA_051745835.1 Bacillota bacterium | reverse complement strand
CCCTTTACTCTTTCTATCTGGCGCTCTATTTCTGAATACCAATTAGCTAACTTAAGTCCTAAAGTAACAGGTTCAGCGTGAACTCCATGAGTTCTACCAATCATAACTTGTTTTTTATATTTTTTGGCTTTAACAGCTAGTACTTCCTTAAACTCCTTTAGATCAGCTAAGATTACTTCCGCCGCTTCTTTAAGCTGTAAAGCTCGCGCTGTATCTTTAATATCTGAAGAAGTCAAGCCCTGGTGAATATACTTAGATTCTTCGCCTACATTCTCTGCTACTGCTTGTAAGAAAGCTAAAATATCATGCCGAGTTTCTGCTTCAATTTCTTTAATCCGCTCGACTGTAAAATCAGCTTTAGCTTTAATCTCAGCTACAGCTTCTCTAGGAATCTCACCAGTCTCTGCTAACGCTTCACAAACCGCTACTTCAATTTCTAACCATTTATTAAACTTACTCTTTTCATTCCAGATCTCTTTCATCGGAGATAAATTATAACGTTCTATCATTTAAAAGCCTCCTATAGCTTGATATTCACTATTAACATCAACATAATAGCAAATTAATAGTTTATTGTCAATATAAAGTCGAATTTTATATAATTAAAATATATTAATATTCGTTTATTTTAGGACTTTAACTTCTTAAAATCTAATCTTACGGTTACTATCCGAAAAAATCCGGAACCAGTTTACCCAACCTTCTTTAATTCGGATCTAATCGGAGATTGTCCTATCCAATATATAATACCCCAGCCATTAATCAGGCTGGGGTGTTAACTATTTACTCCTCTTCTTGCAGAGACTCTGGCATTGTAGGTTGATAGTTAAGAGTGGTGCTAGTAGAAGAAACATTACCTTTAGCCACTAACTTTAAGACTCTACTTACTAAATTTTTAAATTTCATCATCTCCCCTCCTTTCTATTACTTCTGCAATAGAAATATATTGTCTATTGTATAACTTATAAGCTACTGGAGTTAAGGTAAACAACTGCCAAGTCATCCCTAATAAACCAGCTACTACAATCTGCTGATTACCTCCTGTTAAGTAAAAAATATAATAACCTAACACAACAACAAAAAAAGAGCCAAAAGCATATAACTTATATCTAGCAGCTTGAACCTGAGAAGTAATTGGTTTCTCCTCTACAACAGCTGGAGCATAGAAATTAATAAGTACTGAACCAACTAGAAATATAATCCACAGTAAACTAAGTACATATCCTGCTATATAACTAGTAATAGACTGCGCTACAAAGGCTAATCCAGTAAAGATAACTGCTCCTGAAGTAATACACTTAAAAAAAGATGAAGCATGTACCCCACCAGAAAAGATTTTAATTGCCCCAGCAGTAGCTGCTACTACTAAAGCAAGTAAACCTACCTTTAATATAGAACCTACTAGAAAAATTAAGGTATAACCAATTAAAGTTGATAGTAAAATCTTTAAACCAAAAACTAGTACTTCTTTTTCGCTAGCAGAAACATCTTGATACCAGCTATCTATTAGCTTACTACTTAATAAATCCAACTTATCTTTGTTTGCCATAGTATCTATCCATCCTTTATTATAAACTTATTTCATTTTTAATATAACATATAACTAGCAATTATGCAATAATATACTAAAAGTATATTAATTTTGACAATTTTCAGCTACAGGTAGGTGGCAAATAAACTCGGTTCCAAATTGTTCTTCACTTTTAACTTCTATTTGGCCGCCTCCTTGATCTACTATAGATTTAATAATATATAATCCATAACCGCGATCAGAGCCTTTATTGGAAAAACCAGGGGCGAAAATATGATCTAACATTTCTTGGTCAATAGGACTTCCTGTATTATAGACTGATAGTATGTACTTATTAGGCTCCTTTTTTCCTCTTACCATTACAACCTTTAATTCCTCATTAGAAGATTCTACTGCCTCAATAGCATTGTCAACTAGATTATAAAGCACTCGAAAGACTTTATTCAACTCCAAATCAACTACTTCAATCCCAGCATCAATCCGATACTCAAGATCAATCCCCTTCTCTTGCGCTTCTTGTTGTTTGGGAACTAAAATGGAATCTAAGATTGAATCAGAAAAGTTATCATTATCAACCTTAGTCTCATTTAACTGAAGATTCTGTAAATCTTGATTTAAGGAAGTGATATAATCCAAGACCTCATCTCTCTTTTCTAATTGCACCATCCCGTATATCGTCTGTAAATGATTAGAGAAATCATGCTTTTGACGCCGCAGATTCTTGATTAATTTCTCCTTTTCTTGTAGTTTAACTGCTTTAATCTTCCGTTGAATATTACTATTAATTATTTCAGATAGCTCTTTAATCATCATAATCGATAAAATAGATAATCCTACAGAAATAAAGAGAATAATTTCTAATATAACTGTACCGGCAATATTAAAAAGAGATATATTCCGCCAGGTAGTAACTAATAACAGTAAAAAAGATTGAACCAGAAGAATAATAATTACATAAAATAGTTTGGACTTACTTAACTTGTTCATATTCTTCCCTGCCTGTAATTTGATTAACATTTATAATATTTAGATCCCAGACATAAATAGCTGCCGCTGTAATCCAGAGAGGCAATTGTATCAAGTAACTTATCAGACAATAGATAACCAGATCCCCTTTAATAATTTCAGTTACACTAATATCTAATAGATTAACGACTAGCGGTAGCACCAAAGAATCTCCAATTACTAGACAAAGAAAGCCAGATAAAGAAGCTACCAGTGCCCATTGCCAATCTATCTGAATAGTAAATTTAATTAGCAAACTAAGAGTAATAGACAAAATCAAACTATGGTACCCATACAAACTAAAAAAATTTCTAAAAACGACCAATATAATAGTATGCAATACAGCAATTAGAATATAATTTTGGACTGTAGTCTCGATCTTCCATAATCCTAATCCTACATAAACTAAGAGTAAACTTTCTGGTAGTGAAGCAAATAATATCTTACCTACTGATAAATCCATCCTACCACCTCCACAA
>JBNJEL010000126.1:0-3094 GCA_051745835.1 Bacillota bacterium | reverse complement strand
GTTTCTCCTGCTTCTATCATACTGATAAACAGTTGAGGAAAAACATCTTTGTTCTGCTTTAAAGATTTAGATAATGACATCCCACTTTCAACATTATCTTGGACTGAAATAATTGCTTCTCTTAGTTTATAATTTGAAGTCTGCTGGGCCAAAATCTCTAACGACCTAACTAATGAGAGCCCTGAATTAATCATCGTCGAAAATTGTCGACAAAACACTGCTAAATCACCAAGTCCTACTCTTTTAAACTTCTTGAAAAAATCTCCAATTCCTTCTTTTTCTTCTTCTAATTTTAATTCTGTAATATAATACCCTTGATCCTTTAATTTTACAGCAGCTAGTCTTTCATTATCAGCCTCAATTCTACCTCTTAAATCCTCACCTTGACTATTCTTCGCTTCATAATAAAACATCTGTGCTTGAGCGATAATAGATCACCTTCCTTTATCAAATTAAACTTTCTAGTGTTTCTCTATTGATAGCTCTAGTTAATGCTTGTTCCCTCGTTATTTTACCCTGTCGATATAAATCTCGTAAAGAGTAATCCATGGTATGCATACCACTTTGTTTTCCAGTCTGCATTACCGATTCAATTTGATGCACTTTACCTTCTCTAATTAAATTTTTAACAGCTGAATTAGCCATCAACATTTCAGTAGCTAAAATTTTACTCCGCCCATCAATTGTTGGCAGTAACTGCTGTGATAAAGCCCCAATTAAAGTTAAAGATAACTGACTTCTAATTTGACTCTGCTGATGTGGTGGAAATACATCAATAATTCTATCAATAGTTTCAGAAGCACCATTAGTATGCAGTGTAGCTAATACTAAATGACCTGTTCCTGCTGCAGTAATTGCAGTAGAGATAGTCTCTAAATCTCTCATCTCACCGACCATAATAATATCAGGATCCTGTCGTAAAGCAGCTCTCAAACCAGAAGCAAAACTATCAGTATCTTCTCCTATTGCTCGTTGATTAACAATTGATTCGTTATGTTTATGAGTATACTCAATTGGATCTTCTAGAGTCATTACATGTTTATCATCATTTTGATTAATCAAATCAATCATAGCAGCTAATGTAGTTGACTTACCACTTCCAGTTGGTCCCGTCACTAAAAAAAGTCCCCGCGGCTTAGTAGCCACATCTTTTATCTTTCGCGGCACCCCTAATTCTTCTAAAGAAGGAATTTTATTAGGAATTATTCTAAATGCAATAGCAGGAGTCCCCCGCTGATAATAAGCATTAATTCTAAATCGGTATTCATTCCATTGATATCCTAAATCTGTCTGTCCTTCTGTTTCAAATTCTTCTTTTTTTAACTTCTTATCACCAATTATCTCTTCAATAAATTGATGTAAATCATCTGGTACTAATTGTTCTTTGCCAACCTTTTTCAAACTACCATTAACTCTAATTATTGGTCTTACCCCTGCTGTTAAATGAATATCAGATGCTCCTACATTGACTCCTCTTCTTAATATACTAACTAATTTCATTATTTCACTCCTAACTTAATTGTACCTTAGTAACTCGTTTAGCTTCTTCAATAGTAGTTAAACCTTTACTTACTTTAAATAAACTAGAAGCTTCTAAAGTGTGCATTCCTTGTCGCTTCGCCTCTTCTTCAATTTGCTCAGCTGATGCTCCCTTAACTATTAAATCTTTAATCTTAGGAGTTAATTCTAATATTTCATGAATCGCTGTTCTCCCTTTATATCCAGTATCATTACATTCTCTACAACCCACTCCTCTATATAATTCAATACTATCTTGACCCATTCCTAAATATTCTTCTATTTCTGGGTCAACTAAGGGATCACTCTCTTTTACTTTACAATTTGTACAAATCGTTCTTACCAATCTCTGGGCCATAACGCCACTTACCGATGAAGCTACTAAAAAAGGTTCTACTCCCATATCAATTAATCTAGCCACAGCACCAGCAGCATGATTAGTATGCAGAGTACTAAAAACAAGGTGACCAGTTAAAGCAGAATGCACTGCCATTTCTGCAGTTTCTTTATCTCTAATTTCTCCTACCATAATTGTATCAGGGTCCTGTCTAAGAATAGATCTTAATCCAGTAGCAAAAGTAAGCCCCGCTTTAGGATTAGTCTGAACTTGATTAATCCCTTCTAACCTATATTCAACAGGATCTTCTACAGTAATTATGTTTTCATCGTCATTATCTAAAGTACTTAATGCTGAATATAAAGTAGTGGTTTTACCACTCCCAGTAGGACCAGTAATTAAAAACATCCCATGAGGTTGGTCTATCATTCTTTTAAAAATAGTTTTATGTTCTGGAGAGAATCCTAATTGATCAAGATCTAACATTAGATTACTTTTATCCAAAATTCTTAATACAATTTTTTCTCCTCTTACAGTAGGAAGAGTAGATACCCTTAAATCAATTTTTTTATCACTAACTATAATTTGAATTCTACCATCCTGGGGAACTCTTCTTTCAGCTATATCTAAATCAGCCATTATCTTCATTCGAGATACTAATGCAGCATGGATATTTTTTGGAACATCCATTTCTGTATATAAAATTCCATCAATCCTATATCTTACTCGGACTTCATTTTCCATTGGTTCAATATGGATATCACTTGCCGCCATATCAACCCCATCTCGAATAATATTATTCGCTAATTTTACGACAGGAGCCTCATCTACCATTTTTCTTAGTTCTTCTAAATCTTCTTCTTCCCCCACTGTTTCTATTTCTGCATCATCCATATCCCTTACAAACTCATCAACTAAATCTTTACTACCAAAATGTTGTTTTATAGCTCTGTCAATTTCAGATTCTAAGGCAATAACTGGATCTACTTCATATCCAGTTTTTAATCTAATATCATCAATTGCCATTACATCTAATGGATCAGAAATTGCAACAGTTAAGGTATTATTATCTCTTTCTATTGGTATGGCTTTATGTTTTTCAGCCATAGAATTTGAGATTTCTTGTACAACATCAGGGTCAATTATTCGTTCTCTTAAATCAACTTGAGGAATCCCTAATTGAAATTCTAGAGCTTCTACTACATCTGCCTCATTTATTATCCCCATACCTTTTAAAAC
>JBNJEL010000125.1:0-3128 GCA_051745835.1 Bacillota bacterium | reverse complement strand
GCTTCTTCCATCGCTACCGGATCATAAGCTTTCACTTCCGCGCCTGCTTCTAGCAACTGTTTAATCACCGTTCGTGATGGTGCTTCCCGCATATCATCAGTATTCGGCTTAAATGATAGTCCTAAAACTGTAATCTTTTTCCCCTCTAAATTAAGTATTTCTTTTTTTAACTTTGTAACCATTGTCTTCTTCTGCTCTTCATTCACTTCGACTGTTGAACTAACAATTTTGAAGTCATAACCATACTCTTGAGCAGTAGAAACAATCGCTTTAGTATCTTTAGGAAAACAAGCTCCACCAAAGCCCACTCCCGCTCGTAAGAACTTATCACTGATACGGTGGTCACTACCAATACCTTTAGCTACTTCCTCAACATTACCTCCTGTTCGCTCACAGATGTTAGCTATCTCATTAATAAAACTAATCTTAGTTGCTAAGAAAGCATTAGCGGCATACTTAATAATCTCGGCGCTATAACGATCAGTATGTAAAATCGGTGCGTCAAAATCTTGATGGAGTTGATCTAAAATCTCCGCTGCCTCTTCATCAGCAGTACCGATTACTATTCGGTCAGGATTCATTGTATCACTAACTGCCGAGCCCTCCCGTAAAAACTCAGGACAAGAAACTACTGAGAAATCATAATCTGAAGTCTGATGTTCTGCAATTAACTGCTCTACATGATCTCCTGTCCCAACCGGTACGGTACTTTTATTAATCACAATCTTATCATCATTCATATTCTGAGCGATTCCTTTAGCTACTGTCTCTACCGCTGTTAAATCTGCTCCTCCTTGATCATTAGAAGGTGTACCCACGGCAATAAAGATAATATCGCTCTCTGTAACTCCTTTTTCTAATGAAGTGGTAAATTGCAAATTACCATTCTCATAATTGCGATCAACTAACTTCTTCAACCCATCTTCATAGATCGGCATGATTCCATTTCTTAACTGTTCAATCTTCTCTTCATCAATATCCACACAGATGACATCATGTCCTAATTCAGCAAAACAAGCACCCGATACTAATCCTACATATCCTGTGCCAAAAACTGATAACTTCATTACTAATTCTCCTCTCCAAATTATAAAATCATCTTATCTACATGTTTAATTAGTGAATCATATTACAAAGTCCTTCTTCAACTCCAGTACTTATGATATAGCTTAGTTAATGTTCGATTGCTTCTAATTGACTCTTGACTATTACGTTTAATGATCTTCTTAATTATCAACCTCTTAATCTTAATTAATAGCTTTTCTCTATTAAGTCGATACTGATAATGATTAATAAACTCCTCTAAAAACAACTCTAATCCACCTGCTTTAAATAAGTCCATTCTATTACCCTTATTAAGATAAAATTTGGCAACAAATCGACTAATAACATGAGCTGCTGCAAATTTCGGTAGATATATCATTGCATAAATATCATCTAAATCTATCAGACTTAACTTCAACTGATCATGACTAGATACAATAAAAAAGTTATCCAGAGTAGGATCTTGATGAGCAAAATTATGATTTACAAACTTAGCTCCTACCTGTCCTAAAGTTAGTAATAATTTCTTTCGATCCACATCTTGTTGTTCTAAATAATCATTTAACTGTATCCCTGGCGCTGCCTTAGTAATAAAAATACTATCATAAGTAAGACCGTTTCGTTTCGTTAATGCTAAAACAGGCTGAGCTGTTCTTATTCCGGCTGCTAATAACTTAAGAGCGGTCTTGAAATTTCTGATCCCTTCCGGTTGCCTAATCATTGTTTGTAACTTCTTACTTAATCTGCTATGTTGATAATACTTAAGATAATAACTTTCTTCTTTGTAGTTGAATCTAAAAACTTCAATCCCACTTCTAGCACTTACTTTAGTTAATTTTAATGAAGGATAGGATTGCTTTAAACGAAAATAATCTATAACTTCCTGACATAATTGAGTAGGCAACTGCTTATAATAGTAAATATTAATTTTATTATTATAACGTTGTTTATTTAACTTCATTATTTCGTTAATCCTTTCTTTCTGATATAAAATAATTATATATTAATACTATATTTATTTCTAATCACTTCATAATTAGGCATCAAACTTTTATCATAAAAATTAACTCTAAACTTACTTCCTAAATGCCAATAATAATTTAAAATATTATTTAACTTTTCTTTTATCTTCCCCATTAATAATCACACCTTTATTGAAACTATTATAAATAAACTTCTTTTAACCACTCTACTTCTCTTTCTAAACCTTCTTTTAATCCCACTTGAGGACTATAGCCTAATTTCTCTCTAACCTTACTCTCATCTGCTTCTGTATGCTTAACATCCCCTTTAGCTTGAGCTTGATACTCTTTAGCAACTTTTTTACCAATTATATCTTCCATTAACTCAATTGTATAATTTAAAGTTACTCGCTCTCCTGCTCCACCAACATTAAATATCTCACCTGCTACATCGCTCTGAGCTGCTAAAATATTAGCCTGTACAACATCACTAACGTAAGTAAAATTGCGTGACTGTTGACCATCACCAAAGATAGTAATTTGTCCATCAGTTAAAATTTCCTTAATAAAGATATGAAATGCCATATCAGGACGCTGCCGTTCACCAAAAACAGTAAAGTAACGAAGGACTATAGTTGGTACATCGAAGTTTTGCCAATACAGATAAGCCAAATTCTCTCCTGCTAACTTTGAGACTCCATAAGGAGAAACAGGCTGTAATCTATTTTCTTCTCGCATTGGCAGTTGGTCAGTATCTCCATAAACCGACGAAGAAGAAGCATAGACAAACTTCTCAATCTCTACCTCTTTAGCAGCCTCCAATAACTGCTGAGTAGCCCTAATATTACAATTAGTATAGATATCAAAAGTCTGCCCCCAACTTGCTCTAACTCCCGCTTGAGCAGCCTGATGATAGATATAATCTACTCTAATTAATAATTCTACTAAGTCTAACTCTAATAAGTCAGCCTCAATAAATTCAAACTGCTCATTATCAATAATACTCTCTAAATTCTTCTCTTTTAATTCTCGACTATAATAATCAGTAAAACAATCCACTCCAATCACTTTCTCACCTTGAGTTAATAATTCTTCCGCTAAATTAGAACCAATAAATCCTGC
>JBNJEL010000124.1:0-3205 GCA_051745835.1 Bacillota bacterium | reverse complement strand
GTTGAGAAGTCCTTACTTCTTGAAAACCTAATTCAGGATGGCGGTGTAAATCCCTCCTTAATTCAATTAACTCTGACTCTAACTCTTCAATCAAATCAACAAGCCTAGCCTCCACTTTACCACTTCCTCTAAAAATAATTAAAGATCAATCAAACCTAAACTGATCTTTAGTGCTTCATCTACTCTAGTAACTACTTCATCATTTAGCTGCGTTATCCGTCGTTTAAGTCTTCTTTTATCGATAGTTCTAATTTGTTCTAATAAAACAACCGAATCACATTTCAAATCACATTCTCCTCCATCAATCTCTATATGTGTTGGTAACTTAGCTTTTTCTATTTTAGAAGTAATAGCAGCTATGATGACAGTAGGACTATATTTATTGCCAATATCATTTTGGATTACTAATACCGGTCTAATCCCTCCTTGCTCTGAACCTACTACTGGATTTAAGTCTGCATAATAAACATCACCACGTTTAACCCCCATTTTTAATCACACTCCGGTAATCTAGCCTCATAATTGAAAAAGGTTTTATTTTCTAATTCAAAATTTTCTGTAGCCAACTTTAAGTTGACCTGAGCCATATCTAAGTAACCTGCTTTTAATTCTTCTTTGAATTTTCTTTTCTTTAACTGCTCAAGTACTAATTGATTACTTTCTTGACTAGTTTTTAAATCTACTGATTCTAGATCATCCAACTTACTTATAAACTTATCCTGTAGACTCCCTATAGCTTTTTGTAAGTTAGTCAAGAAGACCCCTCCTTATGCAACTATTGATTTATCATAATATATTGGATTAAATTCAGGATCGTGCCTGTAAATTATAGGCAACATATCTCTTGGACTTAGTGTCAATATTACCTAATAGTAGTCTCTACGATTAATACTAAAAATATACATCAGATTAGTAGTCTAATAGAATAAAAAGAGACGCTGTTAACGTCTCCTTAAAAATTAAATCCTTTGGTATGCTTCTTTATCAGCCATTAATCCCTCCTGGGCCAACTTGAGATTTAAATCTGCCATCTGAGAATAACCTCTTTTTAAGCGTTGCTTCAAACCTTCCTGATTGTCTTTACTATCTTGATCTTGGTTTGCTAATTGCTGGCCTTGGCCCACACCCATATAACTTATCACCTCATAATAAGAATTATAAACTTAATGTTAGGGCTTGTAATCATAGATTAGACTAATCAATAACATTATACCACAAACTATAGGAATTTGAAAAGGAAATATCAATCTGGTAACTCTGGATATTATAGTTAAAAAAGATTATAATGAGTAATAATAACCATACTCTTTAATATATTCTATTAATTTCTGATAGACTTGATGACTAGTTACTGTACTGGAATCACCAATAACTACTAATTTTTTCTTAGCTCTAGTTAAAGATACATTCAATCGTCTAATATCTCGTAAAAATCCTATATTGTTGTATTCATTACTACGGACTAAAGAAAGAATAATTAATTCTTTTTCCCGACCTTGGAAACCATCAACTGTATCCACTTCTATCTCTTCAGCATTAATCAGTTGGTCTATCAGATCAACTTGGTCTTTATAAGGAGTAATAACTGCTATCTCTTCTAAAGGTAAATTAGCATTTACAGCTTGACTGACAATTTCGGCGGCTAAATCAGCTTCAATTTCATTCTGAATTGAAGTAGAATCACCTTTAGAATATTCTGGGGCATTCATTCCGACAGTATCTAAGAAAGTAATAGTTTCCGTAGCTGTTAGTACCTTTTCAGTAGGAGAATCTCCAGTTGGTAACTCAATATCTAAATCAGCTAAATCCCAGTCCTTAACTTGCTGGGCTGCCTCTAACTGGCCATCGTAAAACTCCTGACTGGAGAAATTCATTATCTCTTGGTTCATCCGATACTGGAGACTTAACATTTCCTTAATTTCAGCTCCATGTACTTCTAATAACCGTTCAAATAACGATTTATCCAGCCCTTTACCTGCTGCTTCCTCATTTAAAATAGTAGGAGGTAACTGCTTATGATCTCCTGCTAATACAGTCTTGTTGGCTTTAACTAGTGGTATCAAAGCAGAAGGCTCAGTCGACTGAGTAGCTTCATCAATTAATAATAGATCAAATTCCTTATCCGCTAGTATATCTGAACCAGCTGTAGAATTAGTAGTACAGACAACATCTGCTTTAGCTATCAATTCAGCAACTGCCTCTGATTCTAATCTCTCTATTTCAGTAAATAATTGATCTATTTCCTCTTGTAACTCCAACCACTTAGCCATACCTGTAATTTTTTTAGGACTAAGTCCTCGCGGTCGACCGTTAATTTCTTTACTAGCTAAATCTTTGATCTGCTGATTACTAAATCCACGCCGGTTTTTACCACTAGGAAAAAAACAATCAGGGTCATCATCCTGTTGTTGCTTGAGTTGATATGCTTTATCGCGTAATCTGCTTGCCTCTTGGTATTTATCATTATTTTCTATTAAATAATCCAGAGTATGTTCTCTCAACAATGGATTAACTCGGGCTGGATGACCTACTCTTAACACAGCAACATCTCGTTTAACTAGTCTTTCGACTAGATTATCAACTGCTGTATTGGAGTCTGCTGTAGCTAAAATTTCCTGATCCTGTTTTATAGCCTGCTGGAGAACTTCAATAGAAGTCATAGTCTTTCCGGTTCCTGGTGGACCATGGATTAAAGAAAAATCTTGAGCAGCCAGAGCAGAACGGACTGCCTGCTGTTGGGATTGATTCAAGGACTGATTATAATAATCAACCTCCGGCAAACTTCCAAACTTCATTTCTGATAATCCCAGTAATTTATCTCTTATTTCTTTTAATCTATCTTCAGCTGTTTCTAGTTCATCTAATGCAGCTAACATTCGCTGGAAAGTAATATCATTAACATACAGATCAACTCGCAAGCCCTTACTATATAAGAAGCCAGGTGGTTGATCAGAAAAACTAACTGTAATTGAATAATTAGTCTGCTTAACTACTGTTCCAGTTGGATTATTATCATCTAACGGACGATTTTTACTGACCATCGCTAAATCTCCGACACTAATTTCATTATCAGGCAGTGGTTCTCCCTTTCTATTCCGGACAAACTTGATTAACTGTTTTCCTCCAAAAGCTGATCCTTCATCACGACCTGATAGATGTAAGATGGCTCGTCCTTTCTTTTCTCGTTGCCGCCCGGTTAGATTTT
>JBNJEL010000123.1:0-3279 GCA_051745835.1 Bacillota bacterium | reverse complement strand
ATTCGCTTATAATCAGGCTGTTGAATATGAGGAATCTGATTCTTATTCTTTGCTAACTTCTTATATAGTGACTGACTAAAATCAACTTTAGCACATGATCTTTGAATTAATAGTGTAGTTAAAGATACGACCATCATCAATATTATTAGATACTTCCGATTCATCTTATTAATCAGCTCCTCTTTCTCTTAATCCTCTTGTGGCAGAATATAACCTACAGTGCGGTTATCCGCCGTAAAATACTTGTTGGCAACTTTAATAATCTCTTCTTTAGATAACTGCTGCCATCGCTTAATCTCTGTTTGATAGAAGGTAGGATTATCATATCGAATTACATCCTGGGCTATCTTCCGCGCTAACTTATCAGTATCACGATGATTAAAGATACTCTTCTTTAAGAAATTCTTCTTAACTATCTCTAACTCTTCATCAGTAATTCCTTGTTTAATAATTTTTTCTAATTCTCGATCTAAAGCCTGCCTTACCTCTTTTACTATTTCTTCGGACATCGGTACAGCATAAGCCAAAGCAAATCCCGGTTGTCGTAAAGTTAAAGCATAACTTCCTGCCTGTAAGATCATTCTCTCTTCTTGTTTTAACTTACGCTTAACCCGTGAGGTAGCATTATTAATCCAGATATCCAGAAGTGCTTTAATCGGTACAATATCGCGATGATTGCCTCGGGGAATCTTATAGAGCAGACTGATAATAGGCAGTTTAGTTGCTTTGTGCACTTTTATTGTTCGTTCTTGCTTCTGCGGCACTTCTTCAATCTGCAATCGCTCAATCTCCTGAGGTTCATAAGCTCCATAATACTTTTGAGCTAAATTATAAACCTCCTCACCTTGTACATCACCTGCTACTACCATCACCGCATTATTTGGAGCATAATACTGTCGATAATAATCCGCAACATCCGCTTGTGAAATTTGATCTAAACTCTCCATCCAGCCGATAATCTGGTGCTGTAATGATGATTTCGTAAAAGCTGTCGCTTGTAGCTCTTCTTTAGCTGAATTGAAGATACTATTCTCTACTCTCATCCGCCGCTCCTGTTTTACTACTGACTTCTCGCGTTTAAATTGCTCGGAATCAAGCTGTAAATTACGCATCCGATCTGCTTCAATTGCCATTGCTAACTCCAACTTAGCTTCCGGTAGCTCCTCATAATAATTAGTATAATCATAGAAGGTACCAGCATTATTTACTCCACCAGCAGACTTAATTAAGCTATGTATCTGATCCTTATGTAAAGTATCAGTCCCTAAAAACATCAAGTGTTCCAAAAGATGTGAAATTCCAGCAAGCTCTTCTGATTCGTCAATTGAACCCACTCGATACCATAGCGAAAATTTGGCTAAAGGCAGAGTATGATCCTCAATTACATAGATCTGCAATCCATTATCCAGCTCAAACTGTTGATAATCCACTTCTGGAATAAATAATTGCTCTTGATCTGCTTGAGAAGCTGCTACAGTAGTTAGACTACTTAATAAGATAATTAATAAACTATAAATAATTAGAAATAACCTCTTTCCCTCCATAAGCTATTAATTCACTCCTTTTAAATCCATATTACAACCTTAAAAGTATTTCTTCAACTTCTCTTTTAATTCCTGTTTAATCTCATCTTCCTTACCATCAACCCCCTTTTTAATCTGCTCCTCTAATACTGACCGATCCCACTTAAATTCAGGATCGCTAGTCATTCCTTCTAAGATAAAGTCTAACTTAATTCGTTCACCATCTGCTGTATAAAAAGCTTTCTTCTGCGGCAGCTCTATTTTATCCGATACAGCTTGTGATAAGAGATAATCTAACTGATAATTAAGCTTACCTTCTCTAGTAGAGTAACCACTAAAATCTAACCTACCCTGTGAAGTATCAGCACTAAAGTCAGCTAACTGTAACCGCTGTGGTGTTAAATTCACTTCACCCCCTAGCTGACTAAACTCTAGCGGCTGATCAGAAAAGACATCAAACCACTGACTGAGTTTTTGATTAACCGTAGGCATAGCTAATTGACCATCACTTACACTTACATCTCCTTGTAAGGTCAAGTCTTTAAGCAGTTGAGTTAATCTAAGTCCCGCTCCTTGAAAATCAGCCTGAAGATCTAAAGCACCATATAAATAATCATCAAAATCAGTTAACCCACTAACTATTTGATTTAACTCTAACTGACTCATATTTAGATCTCCTTGATAGTGTGGAGTTTGTTGAGCTAAATTTAAATCTAGATTACCTCCTACTTCTCCTCCAGCTACTACAAAATTCAAATCACGCGCTTGCGCTAAGTTGCCATTTCGACTTAAATTGGTAGTTAAATCTTTAAGAACTAAGTTCTGATACTCTAACTGATCAATACTAACCTCACTCTTAAGCGGTAGAGAAGATAAAACTGATGACTGACTATGCTCTTGGGTTTGAGAAGTTGAAACAGTTTTCTTTTTACTATTGTTAACTAGCTGTTTAATCTCTGAAACCTTAATTAGATCAGAATTTAAATCAGAACTAATCTCTGCCTGATTATTTAGCTCCTTTTCGTTAGTTAAAAGTGCTGTAATAATATTCTTCCACTCTCTAACCTCTATCTGACCTTGCAAATCTGAACGAGTTAATTTAGAGCTTAAATTATTAATCCGTAGCTGCTGATCATCTAAACCTACAGTACCCTCTAACTTAGCTACTTCTTCTGCTAAGAAAGGAAAATTTAGATCATAACCAGTTAAATCTAACTCTCCTGTTAACTTAAGTTCTGTTATATTATTAGCCAGCAGATCTGACAACTGAAATTTAGTATCTAAATCCCCCTCTAACTCTCCAGCTAATTCATACTCCTGAGCAGTAAATGAAGTTAAAAGCTGTTCTAATTCAGCCAAATCTACATCACTAACTACATTTAAAGCTACATCTAAAGCCTGATACTCACCGCTCTTAAGATATTTGCTATAATCTACATTACCAGCTACCTGCAGTGAAGATGCTGCTGTCTTTAAATCTAAGTTATCGATAACTACTTCTTGCCCTACAGTTCTTAACTCCCCCTGCAAGGTTTGATAATTCAAGTCCTGAAAAGTCAGATCGGCTAAATCAAATTCTGCCTCCAGATCTAAATTAGGCAGATAAGAAGCAATTTCCTGTGGTAACTGTTCTGTCTCGGCTGCTTGTACTTGATTATTATCCTTCTGCTTTAAAAGTCGATCTAAATTCAGACCACTCCCTGTAACTGCTAACTTAATCGAACCTGGCAATTGAGACTTTTTATGTAAGAGAGCA
>JBNJEL010000122.1:0-3536 GCA_051745835.1 Bacillota bacterium | reverse complement strand
AGGGATTAATAGCGATCAATCAGTTCGCGAGCTTAAAGGAGCTAAACGACCAATTGTACCACAAGATGAACGAGCAGAGATGTTGGCTGCTTTAGAGGTGATTGATTATGTGGTTATCTTTCCTGAAACTACAGCTAAGCAGATTATTAGTGAGCTTAAGCCTGATATTTATGTTAAGGGCGGCGATTATCAGATAGCTGACCTGCCGGAAGCAGAAGTAGTAGCTAGTTACGGCGGTGAGATTAGATTAGTTACGGAGACGAAAGGAGCTTCGACGACTAATATTGTGACAGAGATTTTGAATAGATATTGATGATTAAACCAGATGGTAGTACATCTGGTCTTTTTTAGGGGGGGATAAGTTGTTAGCACAGCTTAAGAGAGCAGTGGTAGCTGATGAAGTGGGGATTATAGAGCGAGGATTGATTACTACATTAATTTTATTGATTACATTAGGACTTTTAGTGGCAGTGGGCGGTGATTTAGAAACAGCAATAAGAAGAGTTGCAGAATTTCATTAACTGCTTGACAATCTAGTAGTGAAATGTTAGTATGATGATAACTTATTAATGTCAGTTAATAACTTAATATAATTCTCTTATCGAGAGTGGTGGAGGGACTGGCCTGATGAAGCCCGGCAACCAATAGTAAATTACGCTTAGCTATGGTGGTGCCAAGACCTGCAGTAGATCTTTTTTTACTGGGTGATGAGAGAGGTAACAGTAATTTAGCATGTTAACCTCTTCTCGTGGAGAAGAGGTTTTTGATTTTTAATTGAGAAAGGTGATAAGATGATTCAGATTAAGGAGTTAAGTAAGATCTATGCTAGTGATGCAGGGACGGTAACTGCACTAGAGGATATCAATTTGGAGATTCCATCCGGTGAGATCTTCGGATTTATTGGTCCTAGTGGAGCTGGTAAGAGTACATTAATTCGCTGTTTAAATCTATTAGAAGAGCCGACGACAGGTCAGATAATTATTGATGGTCAGGACTTGACTACACTAAAGACTCGCGAGCTGCGTGAAGCACGCAAAAAGATTGGGATGATCTTTCAAAACTTTAATCTCTTAGAGAGTAGAACTGTAGCGGAAAATGTGGCGTTTCCTTTAGAGTTAGCTGATGAGACATCAAGGGTAATTGAATCTAAGGTTAACAAATTATTGGACTTAGTAGATTTAGCCGATAAAGCTAATGCATATCCAGCACAATTAAGCGGTGGACAGCAGCAGCGAGTAGGAATAGCTAGAGCGTTGGCTAATGATCCTAAGTTGTTACTCTGTGATGAAGCTACTTCTTCACTAGATCCCGAAACAACTGAGGATATCTTAGAGTTAATTCAAGAGATTAATCATAAATTAGGGATTACTGTTGTATTAATTACTCATGAGATGGAAGTAATTAAACAGATCTGTGACCAGGTTGCTGTCTTAGCAGGTGGTTCGATTGTAGAACAAGGAGAGACAATGCAGATCTTTATTAATCCTCAGGCGGAGACTACCAAACGCTTTGTTGAGAAGGTGGTTAATGCTGATATACCAGAGGAGTTCTATCAACGACCTAGTGTTTTACAGTCGGAGTCGGATTGCTTAATTAAGCTTTCTTTTGTAGAATCTGCTGTTGACCAACCGATTATTTCGGAAGTAATTCAGGAGTTTGGGATTAAAGCTAATATTTTATATGGTAATGTGGATAAGATTCAACAGACGCCATTTGGTATCTTGTTGATTGAATTAAGTGGAGATCGAATTCAGATTGAAGAAGCACTTTCTTATTTAAAGCAGCAGGATTTAGAGTTAGAGGTGATTGATGATGATTGCAGTATTAAATCAGTTAGCTAATAATGCTACTTTGTTAGCCCAGGGACTATATGAAACGCTTTTTATGGTGCTGATCTCAATGGGGATTGCTATCTTAGTAGGCGTTCCGCTGGGGGTAGCAGTAGTCGTTACCGCCGAAGGTCGCATCTTAGAAGAGCAGACTGTTAACTTTGTTTTAGGAGCGGTGATCAATATTGCGCGTTCGATTCCCTTCATTATCTTAATGGTAGCTATAATTCCCTTTACGCGTTGGGTAGTTGGTACTTCAATTGGTACTCTAGCAGCGATTGTACCGCTATCAGTAGCAGCGATCCCATTTATCGGTCGCGTAGTGGAGAATTCATTAAAGGAAGTTGACCGGGGAGTTATCGAAGCAGCTAAAGCAATGGGCGCTACGCCGTGGGAGATTATAGTGAAGGTTTTAATTCCTGAGGCACTTCCTTCGTTAGTCTTAGGATTGACTTTAACAATGATTAGTTTAATCGGCTATTCAGCAATTGTAGGAGCAGTAGGCGGAGGAGGATTAGGCGATATAGCAATTAGATATGGTTATCAGCGTTTCCAGGGCGATATTATGTTACAGACAGTTATCCTGTTAGTGATCTTAGTCCAGATAATTCAAACCTCTGGTAACTGGTTAGCTCATAAGTTAGATAGAACAGCTTAGAATTTTTTAAGCTTAAGAATAAACTAATTAGGAGTGAGTAGTTATGTTAAATAGTAAGAGATTATTAAGTACAGTAATTTTATTATTAGTAGTCGCTTTAGCAGCAGGTTGTGGTGGAAATCAGCCAACAGAGCAGGAGGCTAAAGAGGAGATTGTAGTGGGAGCAACTCCAGTACCACATGCTGAAATCTTAAAGGAGATTAAGCCGCTATTAGCTGAAGAAGGAATTGAGCTTAAGATTAAAGAGTTTACTGATTATGTAACTCCGAATATGGCTTTAGCTGACGGCAGTATTGATGCTAACTTCTTTCAGCATATTCCTTACTTAAATAACTTTAAAGCCGAGCGAGATTTAGACTTAACTTATACTGCTAAGGTGCATATTGAGCCAATGGGTCTCTACTCTAAAGAGATAACTTCGTTAGATGAGATTCCTGAAGGGGCTAAGATAGCTATACCAAATGATGCAACAAATGAAGGACGTGCTCTATTGCTGCTGGCTAAACATGATCTAATTAAGTTAGCTGATGATGCTGGATTGAAGGCGACACCGGTTGATATCGTTAAGAATCCTAAGGACTTAGAGTTTGAAGAGCTAGAGTCAGCTCAACTTCCGCGGGTCTTGCCGGATGTAACAGCGGCAGTAATTAATACTAATTATGCTCTAGAGGCGGACTTAGTACCGACTGAAGATGCGATTATTAAGGAAGGTAAGGAGTCACCTTATGCTAATATCTTGGTAGTACGTAGTTCTGATAAGGATAATCAGACTTTACAGAAGTTAGCAGATGCTCTAACTTCTTCACGGGTTAAGGAGTATATTAATCAGGAGTACGGCGGTTCAATTGTTCCTACATTTTAATTATTAATTTAATCCCTTCTTGTTAATAAGGAGGGATTTTTGTTTACCGAAGTTCAGCCGAGAAAGCCTCGCTGATGTAATCGGCGGGGATGAATCGGCGTTGTTCCCACCTCCTTCTTGTATATGAACCCCTTTTATGTTATAATGATATAAACACTTGAAATAAAGGGAGTTATATTAATGAATA
>JBNJEL010000121.1:0-3555 GCA_051745835.1 Bacillota bacterium | reverse complement strand
AAGTTAGAGTTAGCCCAGTTTGCTCAATTAAGTGATATCTTTTATGAGCAGTTAAATTAGTCTAATTGGAGGGTAAGCTATGCACTTTATCAGTCCGACCGAAGGTAAGTTAGATTTTGATGAGACCTTTAGGAGTATCATGGGATTTATCAGGGAAGTCCCAGAGGCTAATTATAAAGTGATTATTGGTAGTGATTCTAAACAGAGTCAAGAAGCTACTTTTGTAACTACAATTGTAGTTTATCGAGAGGGAAAAGGAGCTCGTTTTTATTATACCAAAGAGGTTATTGATCCTAAACCTACATTGCGAGATAAGATCTACCATGAAACACTAAAGAGTCTAAAGGTGGCTGGTAAAGTAACAGAGAAGATATCAAATCAGGTAGTAGCTGATCTAAAGATTGAAGTCCACCTTGATATTGGTAAGAATGGTCAGACGCGTGAGTTAATCAAAGAAGTAGTAGGGATGGTAATGGGAAATGGTTATGAGGCTAAGATTAAGCCGGCTGCTTATGCTGCCTCTAATGTCGCCGATAGATATACAAAATAAATATTGACTTTCTTTTTGCTATCTGTTATAATTTATTTTTGTCTTGACATTTTTACAAAAAGATGCTATAATATATAGAGACTTTAATAGATGAAAGGTGGACTGGTATGGGGGATAATATTTTAGAACAGATTAAAAGTGATCTAGAAGCCTTTGTCGGTCAACAAGTTAGTCTTAAAGCGAATCAAGGTCGACGTAAGATTATTGAGAAGGAAGGCGTTCTAGAGGAGACTTATTCCAATATTTTCGTAGTTAAAGTTGAAGAAGATCAAACACCCCGAAAAGTATCATATAGCTATGCTGATATCTTAACTGAAACAGTAGAAATTCAGATAAAAGAGAATAATACAAAGATCGGCTGTGTTAGTGTTTAACACAAGTGTTAAATCTCACTTGTGTTATTTTTTTATTATCTCATTATTTTAACAAGGAGGATTAGTAATGGCTGATAAGAAGATAGTCCAGTCAGTAGATAGAGCATTAATTATTTTAGAAGCCTTAGCTGAAGAAGAGAAACCAATGACGTTAAGTAATCTAGCTGATAAGATAAGTTTGAATATTAGTACTGTCTACCGAATTTTAAATACTTTACGTCAGCGTGGATTTATAGAACAGAAAGAAGATAGCGGTAGATACTATTTAGGGCTTAAGACCTTTGAAGTAGGCAATGCTGCCAAAAAAGATATTAACTTAATTACGATTGCTAAACCTTACTTGCAAAAATTAGTTGATCAATGTAATGAAAGTACTAATTTAGCTATTTTAGATGAAGGAGAAGTGGTCTATCTAGATCAAGCATCTTCAACTAATATAATTAAGATGTTTGCGCAGGCAGGTAGTAGGGGACCGGCTTACTGTACTGGAGTTGGTAAAGTACTCTTAGCTTATCAAGATCAAACAGAATGGGCAGATCTATTTGAGCAGATGGACTTTAAGCAATATACAGATAATACTTTAGTACAATCTGAAGCGTTAAAAGAAGAGCTTAAAGAGATTAGAGAGCAAGGTTATGCTATTGATGAAGGAGAGATGGAAGAAGGAGTGCGCTGTGTGGCAGCACCGATTAAAAATCATAGTGGTGAAGTTGTAGCAGCAATCAGTGTTTCGGGACCAAGTATTAGAATGACTGATCAATATATTGAAGAAGAGGTAATTGGAATAGTTGTAGAGGTAGCTAACCAAATTTCACTGAGATTAGGCTATAATTTATAAATTAATTTATTTTTTTTGATTTTTAGGGAGGAACTTAGCCTAAAATGTAGAATAAGCTTAATTAGATGGATAAAATGAAAATGGTTTTTATGATATGAAATCAATGTTGTGAGACTAATTTTTTATCTTTATCATTTAAGGGGGACTAGAAAATGGGTAATTGGAATAAGAGAAATGATGCTTTAGGCACAGTTAATCGAGGTAATCCTTGTGAATCAGGCTTATGTACATTATGTCGAGCTGATTGTAAGGGTAAGTGTGAAACTTGGCAGTCTGCGCTTAAGGGACGAAAGATGTTATATCCACGTGACTTTGGTGAAATTACTTCTGGTAGTAGCAATATTAGTCCAGAAGGCGTAGGCTATCATACACTACGAGCTCAAGGTTATACTCACGGAGCCCAAGGACTACCGCAGGGCTTAAGTGATGATGCTGATGATTGTATCTTTCCTAACGTAGATATTAGTACTGAATTTGGTAATGAGATTAAGGCACAGTGTAAGGTGCCGATGATGACGGGAGCATTAGGTTCTACATTTATTGCTGCTAAGTACTGGAACTCCTTTGCTATTGGAGCAGCATTAGCAGGATTTCCGGTTGTAATTGGTGAGAATGTAGTAGGAGTAGATAAAGAAGCTAAGTTAGAGAACGGTAAAGTAGTAGATGCTCCTGAATTAGATCGACGAATTGAAGTTTATAATCGCTATAATGATGGACATGGTGCCATCTTTGTACAGTTAAATGTTGAAGATACTAGAAATGGAGTAGCTGAATATGTAGCTGATAAGTATGGCGATGATGTAATTATTGAACTTAAGTGGGGCCAAGGAGCTAAAGATATCGGTGGTGAGATCCAGGTTAAGAGTTTAGAATATGCTAAGTTCTTAGCTAATCGAGGTTATGTTGTTGATCCTGATCCGACTATTAAGTCTAATGAGGAAGCATTTAAGTCGGGAGCGATTAAAAGTTTTGCTCGGCACAGCCGCTTAGGTGGTACAGATGCTAACAGTACAGAAGCATTAAGAGAACAGTTTATGGAATCTGTAGAGTATCTACGCAGCTTAGGATTTAGCAGAATCTCACTTAAGACTGGTGCTTATGGTATGCGCGGTTTAGCTATGGCGTTACGCTTCGGTGCTGATGCTAATGTAGACCTATTAACAATTGATGGTGCCGGTGGCGGAACAGGTATGAGTCCGTGGAATATGATGGAACACTGGGGCGTACCTTCACTACAGTTACACTCTAAAGCTGTTGAGTATGCTGATATCTTAAGTGAGCAGGGTATTGAAGTACCTGACTTAGCCTTCGGTGGTGGATTAGCTCGTGAGGATCATATGTTTAAGGCATTAGCTTTAGGTTCACCATATACTAAGATGGTCTGTATGGGACGTGCTCCAATGATTGCTGGTTTCGTTGGTTCTAATATTGAAGGAGTCTTACGTCCAGATAGAAAAGAGATTGTTAATGGTAATTGGGATAAGTTACCTAAGACAGTTAAGAAGTTTGGTGAAACACCAGAATCCATCTTTGCTGGCTGGCATGATGTAGCGAAGAAGGTTGGTAAAGATGAGATGGAGAATATTCCATTTGGTGCTGTAGCATTATGGACTCTTGCAGACAAGCTAAGTGCAGGCTTACAGCAGTTTATGGCTGGAGCTCGTAAGTTTAACTTAAGTGAGCTTGATCAATCTGACTTAATGTCTGCTAATCGAGCTACAGAACGAGAGACTGGAATTCCATATATGACAGAAGCATTAGATGAGGAAGCAAAAGAGATCTTAAAGAAGTAA
>JBNJEL010000120.1:0-3557 GCA_051745835.1 Bacillota bacterium | reverse complement strand
AGTATCAGGGTTATGAGGTGCAGCATGTCTTAAACTTTACAGATATTGATGATAAGATGATTAACCGAGCTAATGAAGAAGATATCACTATTTCTGAATTAGCCGAGAAGTTTATTGCGGCTTATTTTGCCGATACAGAAGCTTTAAATATTAAACAGGCTGATATTTATCCGCGAGCAACTGAGCATATTGAGGAGATGATTGATTTAGTCCAGCAACTAATAGATAAGGGATATGCTTACGAGCAAGATGGAGATGTTTATTTTAGAGTAACTGAGTTTGAAGATTATGGTAAATTATCGAATACTAAAATAGAAGACTTACGAGCAGGAGAAAGAATAGAAGTGAATCAGCAAAAAGAGGATCCCTTGGACTTTACTCTATGGAAAGCAAGTGAGGCAGGAGAACCAGCTTGGGATAGTCCTTGGGGGCCAGGTAGACCAGGTTGGCATATTGAATGCTCAGTGATGTCTACTAAATATTTAGGACCAGAGTTTGATATTCATACTGGAGGAGTAGATCTAACTTTTCCGCATCATGAGAATGAGATTGCTCAAAGTGAGGCTTGTTGTAACAGAGAAGTAGTTAAGTACTGGATCCATAATGGTTATATTAATATTGATGGCGAAAAGATGTCAAAATCTCTAGGTAATTTCTTTACTACTCGCGAGATATTAGAGCAGTATCCAGCTTCTGTAGTCCGCTTCTTTTTAATCTCTAAACACTATCGTAGTCCTATTAACTTTAGTGATCAAGCTTTAGAGGAAGCAGCTAAAGGATTAGAGCGACTGGAGAATACTGTAGATAAATTAGAGCATTTGTTAGCTCAAGAACCAGTAGCAGGTACTATGACGGGGGCTGAATTACGCCAGATCTGTCAGGCCAAAAAGGAAAAATTCATTGCTGCTATGGATGATGACTTTAATACTGCTTTAGCAGTAGGTACTCTACATGAATTAGCTAGTGAGATTAACCGGTTTGTCAGTAGTGATCAGTTTGAATTAACAAGTCAGGTCCAGGATGTCTTAGTGTTAGCTCATAATCTTTTTACAGAATTAGGTCAGGAAGTACTAGGAATTTTAACTAGTAACCAAGAAACTGAGCAGAATCAATTAGTTGGTCCCTTAGTAGAGTTATTATTAGAGTTAAGAGAGGACTTAAGAGCCCAAGAAGACTACCAGTTAGCTGATAAAGTACGAGATAAATTAACTGATATAGGAGTAGAGGTTAAGGATACACCGCAAGGACCAGAATGGAAGATAAGGTAGGTGATAGTAGTGTTTGCAGGATTAAATAATTTTCCTGATCGACCTAATTTGTTATCCCCAGCTAGTCTAGCTTATATAGGAGATAATGTTTTTGAATTATTTATTAGAACTTATCTTCTAGAAACAGGAGGTAAGCCAGGTCATTTGCACCAGCAAGCAATTGAGTATGTTAATGCTGAAGCTCAAGCTAAATTATTAGAGAAGTTACGGCCAAAGTTAACTACAGAAGAAGCAGCCATTGTACGCCGCGGTCGGAATGCACAGACAAATGTACCTAGTGGAGTTGATCGGGCAGTTTATCAGTACAGTACTGCTTTTGAAGCTTTAATTGGTTATTTGTATCTGGCTGAGGAAGAAGAACGGCTGTTAGAATTATTTACAGAGATTAAGAACTATTACCAAGCAGGATTACTGGAATAGATTTGTGGTAATTTTAAAATTGGATAAGGAGGAAGTAGCTAAGATGCGAATTACTAATTTTGAACAGACTGGCCTTGATCAAGTAAGATCATGGCTAGATAGGAATAATATTAAGCAACTAGAAGAAGATACTATTAAAGAAGCACTGCGCAGAGTTAATCTATCTTTTATAGCTGAGGAGATTACTAGACTCCAGAGTACTTTATTATGTGAACTAAAGGATTCTTATGTGCAACAGAGCCAAAGGTATGTAACAATGAAGGAAACGGCTTATTCACTTCCCGAGCTGGCTTCTGAGGATTTACAGCAAGCTACAGATTTAATTGAGCAAGCTTTTACTCTTTATAATAAAATGTCGGAGTTAAAATCAGAATCAGCCAAGAGACAACCTGAAGTTACAGACTATAAACATGGAATTCCAATTGAAGATGCGCGGTATATACTACCTTTAGCTACTAAAACTAATATTTCGGTAGCTATGACAGGAGATAAGTTATATGATTTATTCTGTTTGTTAACTGACCAACAATATGGTGCTACATTTAAAGAATTCAGAATTGCAATAGAAGAGCAGTTGCCTGCTTCTTTACTGAATCTGTTGCCTAAGAGCACTAGTAGTAGTGATGATGATCTAGTAGCTGATCTTTATCAGCAGGATTTTGCTAGCTTAACTCCAGAAGATAATATGGTATTATTAGACTCCTTTACTAATTTGGATTTAAAGGTTGGTTTAGGAGCTGCTACAAGTACTTCGCCAGTAGTTCCTTCCCAAAAGTTAGCTGATTGGGGTGCCCAAGCTACTAGCAAAGCGCAAGGATTAACAGAAAGAGTCTTAGGTTATGGCCATGAGAGTATTGCTGAACAAGCAAGAACTACCTTTGGGATGATGTGTAGTCTTGTTACCTATCACCAACAGATTCGACATCGTTTATCGGAAAACCACAGAGAAAGATTAGCTAATTTAATTTTAGAGCAAGATCGGGAGTTACTTGTACCACCGAGAATAGAAGACTCAGATTTTAAAGCTGAGTTTTTAGAGCTGGCTAAGCAGTTTAAAGACTTGCGACTAAAGATTTATCGGGAATATGGTTTAGATAAGGCGTTACCTTTCTTGTTAAATTGTGATCAGATTAAGTTGATTATCTCGACTAATGCTAGAATTGATCAAGAAATGTTAACAGAGAGAATATGTAACAAAGCCCAGTGGGAGATTAGAGAGTTATCTACTAAGAAGTTATTACAGTTACGAGATTTATCTTCTGTTTTGTATGAACAAGCTCTACCTTCTTGTATCCAGGGGGCATGTAAAGAAGGTAAAATGACTTGTGGTCAGCAGGAACAAATGAGGGAGAAGTTTTTAGGTTAGTTGTGTGCTGTGTGTCATGAGCTATCAGCTATCTACTATTAGTCGTCAGCAAATTCAAAACCATAAACATAGTAATTATAGAGTTTAGATTTTGAATTAAAAGGTTTTGAATTAGCTCATAGCCCACGACACACAACAAATGACTGTGTCATTATAAATGACACAAACTAATAAAACCAAGTAGGTGATTAAGAATGGCACAAATTGAAGGTAGAAATCCAGTTATTGCAGCTTTAAAAGCTGGTAGATTAGAGGAAATATTGATCTTAGAGACGGCCCAAGGACAAGTGGTTGATACTATCTATGATTTAGCTGCTGAACAGGGAGTTAAGATTAATCAGGTAACTAAGGATAAATTGGATCACCGAGCTAAATCCCATGCTCACCAAGGAGTGATTGCTTATGGACAGGCACTAGATTATTGGGATTTAGATGAGTTAGTTCAGTATGCTAAAGAGGAAGCTGCTACTAGTGAAGATAAGGAGGCTCCTTTGTTAGTTCTA
>JBNJEL010000119.1:0-3599 GCA_051745835.1 Bacillota bacterium | reverse complement strand
ACTAAGATTTCCTAACAAAAAGTAAGCTACTAAGCCAAGTACTGACATCTCGCCATTAAAGATAAAGTAACTACTAATTGCTAAAATGATACCATCAGGCACAGGCAATCCCAGTCCTTCGCCTACAGCTGCCACAAAAATAACCAAATAACCATATCTGCTACCTAATTCTATAATCAACGCTGCTAATTCTTCGATAGCTACTTATCCACCTCACATTTACTACTTCAACTAACAAAAGCTTCTACTCTTTAATTATATGATTAACTAATTAAAGTAAAAATATTAAATAAGACTCTATAAGACTAAAATAACTCCTACTCTGCTTAATAACAAAGTAGGAGCCAACAATTAAGTTTAGCTAAATTAACGCTTATAGTTCCAATCGCGACTATTATATTTCTCTGCAGCTAATTCTTGAGCTAATTCTAACTCACTAGCTGTTAATTCACCAGCAGTCAAAGTAATGTCCAGTCCTTGCTGAAAACCACTCTCAAAAGCAGCTACTAACTCTTTAAAGGTAAATGAACTTTCACAAACCTCGTGTAAAGTAGTAGCCTTCTTAATAAATAACTTCTTAAACCGCTCTTTCTTACGATCAGAAGTAAACTTAAGAATAGAGAATAACTTATCTAAATTCTGCGAGTTAATAATTGAACCATGCTGTAACAAGACCCCGCGGCGGCGTGTTTGCGCACTACCGATAATCTTCTTGCCATCTACAGTCAATTCATACCAAGAGGGAGCATCAAAACAAGCAGCACTCTGACTTTTACGCTGTTTCTTTTCAGCTCGAGAAACCAACTTCGCAGCCACTCCTAACTCTTCTAAACCTGCTAATAATCCTTGACTAATTACTTTATATGATTCAATCACCGACTTAGGAAGAAGGGAATCTTCCTCAGAGATTATTAAGCTATAAGTTAATTCATCGTCATGTAAGACTGCCCTACCTCCAGTCAAGCGGCGTACAATATCTACATTCCATTCCTGACAGGCAGTTACATCTAGTTCCTGGGTTAGTTTCTGAAAGTACCCTAAAGTCACAGTAGCTGGCTGCCAACCATAAAACCTAATTGTTGGCGCTACCTTACCTTCCTTAACATGATCTAAGATTGCTTCATCAAGAGCCATATTCATAGCTCCGCTTGAATGACCGGTCTTTAATAATCTAAATTCCAGGCCACTCATCTTCAGTCACCAACTCACTCTCTAAGATTGCCTGCTTAATCTCTTCTTCTTCCATATCTCGTGGATAATTATAGATCACTCCACCCGGTTTTTCATTATAGTAAGGACGATTACAGCCCTCACAACCGATAGTGTGGAACGCCTTACCGTCAGCTAATAAATCTATTAATTCTGCAGTAGCTAGGTCAACATCTATTAACTGACCACTACTAAATTCAAAATCAGCCAATTTAAAGTCATGCTGATCGATTAAGTGATTAGCTACTTGAATCCGACGGTACTTATGAAGATCTGGCCGAGCATGATTAGCTAACTTAGTACCAGGTAGCGGCGTAAAAGCAAAGACTCCTACTTCTACCTGCAACTCTTTTAGCTTAACTAATAGATCAATAATCTCCTCTTCACTCTCACCTAAGCCTACAATAATATGAGTAGAGATCTGATTAGGAAACTCTCTAGCAGCGGCTAACAATAGTTCATACTTCTCCTGATAAGAACCATCCTTGATCTCACAATGATGTTCAGGATTAACAGCATCTAAAGCAATATTAACATTACTAACTCCAGCTGCTAATAATTCCCCAACCTCCTCGACTGAACTAATACTTTTCGAAACCGAGATTGGTAGATCTACCTTAGCAGTTAACTCTTCTAAAAATTGTGACACTTCTTCTTCTACCTGCTGATTATCAACAGCCTGCATGCAGATCCGTTCTACATCTCCTCTATCAGCTGCAGCAGCCAACTTTTCAATAATCTTAGCCGGCTCATACTCTTCCCACTTAACGCGAGAAAGGTCATCCTTACTAGCCTTACTACCCTGAGCCTGACTACAGAAACTACAGTTATTACTACAACCTTCTCCTATTAATAGATAAGCAGTTGTCGGCGGAGCGTCAGTTCTTAAGCGCTTCATACCTAATATATGAGCTGTTCCAACAGATAACTTAATCATAACGCGCAGCACTCCTCTCCTTGTTCTATCTCTAATCCTAATTCTTTTGCTTTATCGATAGCATAACTAGTAGGAATAACTATCTTATTTACTCCGGTAGTAACTGCATAATAATCTAACTCCGCCCGATACTTACCTTTAGGACGCATACAGCCAAGATTAATAGGAGTTTGAGGAAAGTCAATTCTAGCTTGGCATAAGATATCAAGTACTTCTTCTAAAGCAGGAGGTGAACATTCAGCATAATCTGTATCATCTGTAGGTATAAAGACAATAAAGGCTAGCTTACTAACTCCTAGCTCCTTTAATAACTCTAAAGCTCGATACTCTCCAGCAATCTCTCCGCCTTTAAGTCCAATACAGATGTGTGGTACTACCTCTACTTGCTGTTTTAACTGCTTATAAGTTTCAACATAATCTTCAACAGTCCGCTCTAAACCATAGACTTCATCAATCGTTGCTTGATCAGCTACGAAATCGAAGGAAACTACGTCAGCTACTTGACTGATCTCATCTATTTCTGCTTCATCAACTAAACCGACATGCATATTATAATCTTTATCTTCTTTACTTTCCTTCAAATGATCTAAATGAGAAGCAATATCTACTTTCCCCCACTGATCACAACCACCACTGATTAAACAACTAGAAACTTCCTGATTAGATTCATTATCTAACTGATCTAAAGTTAACATATTCTCTAGATAATGCCCTCCGCAATGAGCACAATCCAGACTACATTGATTACCGGTTAAACTAACTGCTGCTGTTTTAGTAGGATAATCAAATTCAATAAAGGAAGGGAAGTTCTGATTACGAACTTCCCATGCCTTATTTATCTTCTGTTGTAACTGAGAATCTATTTCTCTGATGTCCACTTTAACTTCGGCTTTCTAGCAGCAGTAGTTTCATCTAATCTTCCAACTACAGTATTATGCGGAGCATTCTGAACTGTTTCTGGATCTTCTTTTGCCTCTTCAGCTATTTGAATCATAGTATCTACAAATTTATCTAGTGTCTCTACAGTTTCTGTCTCTGTAGGTTCGATCATCAATGCTTCTTCCACAATTAATGGGAAGTAAACTGTAGGTGGATGTACTTCAAAGTCTAGTAGACGCTTAGCAATATCTAAAGTTGCTACATGATTTTCTTCCTTCTGGTAATTACCAGATAATACAAACTCATGCTTGCAAGTTCGATCATGCGGTAGCTTATAGTGACCTTTTAACTGCTCTTTGAGATAATTAGCATTTAAGACTGCATCTTCACTAACCTGCTTAATACCTTGAGCACCTAAAGCTAGGATATAAGCATAAGCTCTAACTACAACTCCGAAGTTACCATAGAAGGATCTAACCTTACCAATGGAATTCTCCATATCAGTCTTAAAGCTGTAGCTATCTCCATCTTTTTCTACTAACGGCTGTGGTAAGAATTCAACTAAGTCTTCACA
>JBNJEL010000118.1:0-3629 GCA_051745835.1 Bacillota bacterium | reverse complement strand
TGCTCCTCATCAGCAGTTATTTGATCTGTTAGAGTTTAGAGTAGACCAAAAAGAGGGAAAGTATAGATTTAATTTTAAATTTGGTGCAATTACTAATCCCTGGCATGCTCCTTACGGTTTTAGTCACCAGTTAATTCAAGTCTATATCGATAATGATACCGGAGGAGCTACTTCTGTTTTAAAGCACGGGGCTAATGTGAAGTTTAGCTCGGAAGCGCCTTGGAATAAATTAATTAAGATTAGCGGCTGGAATATTAAGGTAGCTGATCATCAGACTAATCCTCAACAGGAGATAGATCCGTTAACTACAGCTAAAGTTAAGGTCTTAAACAAAGAGGGGATTATTAGAGTTAGTATCCCCCAGAAGTTAATTGGTGATTTATCTACAGCAAAGTATTATGTATTAGTTGGTTCGCTAGATGGTTTCAGTTATGATAATTATCGTCCGGTGATAGAGGAAGTCAGCGAGTGGAAGTTCGGTGGTGGCAGTGATAGTGATTTTAATCCTAATGTGATAGATATTTTAACTCCCGAAGATGAATCGCAGAAGGAAATATTAGGAGCTTATAGTGTAGAGGAGCAAGAATTAGCCACACTATATCCTGTTAGCTCTAATAATTCATTATTAAATAGTGACCTATTATTAGGTTTAGTTATTTTTGCCTTATTAATTTTAATTGCAGTAATTGTTAGACGAAAAATAAGTTTTGAGATGTAGGATTAAGTTTAGCACTAATTACCTCTAATAAAAAAAGATACAGTGGTTATAATACTAATGTAATTATTGAATTTAGTCTAGATATGAGACTAATTGAGGAGGTAACTAAATTATGGCTGAAATGAATCAGATGCAGTCTAAGAGTACTACGGTTAAAGCTAAAGAGAAGATGTCCGCCGAGACCTTTGATCATGTTCAAATTAATCCTACTCCTATTACAGCTGGCGAGAATGTTACAATTGAATATAATGGTTTGTTAAGCCAATCAGGAGCTAATAAAGTTTACTTACATGCTGGAGTGGGCGCAGGTAATCAGTGGGAAGATATTAAGACGATTAGAATGAATCGCACTCCGGAAGGGAGATTTAAGACTACAGTACGTTTAAATACTACGCAGAGATTTAATTTCTGTTTTAAGGACGGAGCGGGTAATTGGGATAATAATAATGGTAATAACTGGAGTTATGAAGTTCACGCCGGAGATAGTAATTATAATTAATCAAGATGTAAAATTCAATTATGCTATTTAGCCTCCAACCTATCGTTGGAGGTTTTTTGTTTAGCAGTTAAATTAGTAATATACTTTATTAAATTAATGATTAGCAAATTATGGATGATAGGAGGGGGAGTAATGTTACTATCATTATCAGTGGGAGTAATAACTTTGGTATTATTAAATGGTGGAGAGTGGGAGTTAGTTAATTTCTTTTCACGTAGTAAGAATGAGACTTATTAGCTTAAGAGATAATTAAGTAGAGGATTGGTAAATTACCAATCCTCTAAATTCTGTAGTGAGCTTAGATTATGATACTCTGCGTTAGGGGCTGGTGAGCTGATAGTTTCTAGCGTACTATCAGAGTTGATAGTAGGATAAGCTGCAGTTAATAGAGCATCATTCCCCATCCATTCTAAATCATACTTATCTGATGGATTAGCCCGCGGTGAAGTAAAGTAGTTGGAGCGAGCTAATAGATTAAACTCTCCGTACTGATTATTGATACCTAATTCAACGGTATATCTTCTCTTAGCAGCTGGTAATTTAAGATACCAATTTTCAGCTTCTAAATCTATTTCAACGGTGAATGAATGATTAGGTTCTTGATCAGGATAGCGTTGGTTGGTAATATCTAAGATCTGTAAACTAGGCTGTCCGTTGATTTCAAAGAGTGAATTAATCTCCCAGTAGAGATAAATCCAATAAGGGTCACGTACTAATGCAGTAATCCGATTCTGTTTAAACTTTGTTTCTAATTCATAATCAGCTAACTCAGGATAATCATAAGTAGAAAATGATTCAATGCTAGGTCTAATCGGTTCGATAGCTGGTTGATTATTATTAGTTGTGGATAACTTTTTTAGTTCGCCTCCCAATTCTTCTGCCACCTCCCAATTTGGTTCTGTAGTAGTAAGCTTTCTTTTGTTTGCCTGCTTATCTTCTTTTAAATCTTCTCTTTTTTCTGCAGTTGCACTTTCTTCTAAATTCTGTTGTGATGACCAAGATAGATAGAATAGTATAATCGCAAATAGGGTAATTAATAGTGAGTAAATAATTAAAGTCATCAACTTTCACCTCTTGATTTTCGTGATTTTACTGGAACTGTTTCTGTGGTGATTCATGAGCAATATTTTCGGAACGATAGATCTGATAATTAAGGTCAGCAAAGAGGTTATCATAACTCTCAATCTGACTGAGTAAGTGTGGAGTAATATTATCATTTTTGATCTCACGCAACAAACTCTTAAATCTGGTTAAATGAGTTTTAATTCTCTTAACTGCATACTCTACCATAGTTTCAGTCTTCATAATAAAGGGCCAATCACTACTTTGGGCTAAAAGTAATTCGCGGGCTAGTTGGTTTAGTGCTCTTCTTTTAAGCCCCTCTGCCTGTGGATATTGATTTGCTACTTCAATCATCTTCTCTGTAGCCCAATGTAGATGGCGGTAGATCCAGTCATTATTCTTTTGTAACCAGACCTCACCATAGCCTTTATAACCCCAGCTAGAGTATGAAGGAGTCGTAGTCTGATTAGTGGGATACTTAGCTAAATATTGACTAGGGGTAATTAGATCTAAAGTTTGATAATCATAGGCTATCTTACGGATTACAAAGTCTAACCACTGGATTCCTTCATACCACCAGTGACCAAATAATTCTGCATCATAAGGTGAGATAATGATTGGTTGCCGATCCATCTTAGCAGATAGCTGTTGAATCTGTCTAATGCGATTATTAATAAAGTCATCAGCATGTAGTGCGGCTTTATTTGCTGCCCAATCTGGATTATAGGCAGCTTTATAATCTCCCTTGCCTGTGATTCGATGATACTTAATTCCAGTGTGCTTACGGATGCCGCTGCTGTGAATGTAGGGTTCTATGTAATCATAGTCCAGGTCATAACCTATGTCACGATAGAACTCGCGATAATCATAATCACCAGGATAACCTTCTTTAGAACTCCAGACCTGTTTTGAAGATTGAAGATCGCGACCAAAGGCAGCTACTCCAGCTGGCGTGTAGAGTGGAGCATAGACACCATACTTTGGTCTTGTATCAGCATTTAAGATACCGTGGGCATCGGTAAAGAAGTAATCAATTCCTTGTTGAGCTAAGTACTTCTCTTGACCTGGTTGATAACCGCATTCGGGCAGCCACAGTCCAGGCGGTGTTTGATTGAAGTGTTTTTGATACTCATTAACTCCTACTTCTATTTGGGAATGAACTGCTTCCGGATAGATATCGAAGAAAGGTAGAAAGGCATGAGTAGCACTAGAAGTAATGATCTCTAGCCCACTTAGATTTTGAATACTCTTAAAAGCAGATATTAGATTACAGTTATATTTATCTTTAAAGACATACTTTGCTTCTTTAAATAGATAGCGATAACGATTTGCCATTTGGTGGAACTGTTG
>JBNJEL010000117.1:0-3773 GCA_051745835.1 Bacillota bacterium | reverse complement strand
TGACTTCAAAATAAAATCTTCATAAAATCCAATCATAATCAAAAATAACTTAACCCAATTCTCTGAACTATTACTAGGAGTAATCCTTGAATCCGAAGACAAGTCTTCTGCATTTAACCCCTTCACTCTTATCGGCAATAGACAACTTAACGCATTATGATTATCTGTAAAATCTATCTTTCCTTGATTATATAACTCTTTTATATTATCTACTATCTCTTCTGTCGTTTCACTTTGAGTTAAATTCTGTTTAATAAATTTTTTAACTTTATTTCGCTTACTCCAATGATAATTATCAAATTCATCAAACAACTCATCCAATTCTTCCTCTACTTGTGACAACTCTTGTGCTGTTAACTTATTCTTAATTATCTCTTTAAACTTATTAATCTGTATCTCATCAAATAATTGATCTAATCTGTCTGCTAATAAACTATAGTCTTTTTGTAACTCACTATAAAAGTCTACTATTACAAATAAAATCTCTCCAAAGTACTCTTTAATCTTATACAGATCATCCATAATCTTATTAGATAGCGGAATCCCAGTTGTTTGCCTAATTAAACTCGATTTTCTCTTATTAACTCCCCACTCTTTGTACTCTATATCTTCAGTAAAATCAACTATATCGGAAGTATATTCAGGCTTGTTATCCATCTTATCATAAAATATTAATGGATATAGTGTTTCAAACTGTAGACCATTAAAATATTTTCTCTTAATCTCTCGATTAGATTCTACTAAATAAAACCCACCTTGGTCTTTAATAATAACTTTAGGCTTGTCCGCATCATTCTCTTCTAAAACAAATTTATAAATTTCTGCCAAACCTCTAGCTAATAA
The DNA here is from genome assembly GCA_051745835.1 of Bacillota bacterium. Taxonomy (GTDB): domain Bacteria; phylum Bacillota; class Halanaerobiia; order Halobacteroidales; family Acetohalobiaceae; genus JBNJEL01. The sequence continues at coordinate 2,930 of JBNJEL010000117.1, read as the reverse complement.
GATATCACTATAATCTCCCTCTAACTTAGGAACTAAAACCTGCTTCATTAACTCACCCCTTTCACTCTTGCTCATTTAATTTCTTAGTTGCTCTCTGGTCGGATAACCTAAGAATCCTAACCAATATAAAGTAGAATAAAAACTCATTACCCCACTCTACTTCAATTTCATCAAGAAAATCTTCACCAGTTCTTTCTTTTAAATTCAACCTTTTCTTTTTAGCATCAATAAACTTTATTAATTCTTGGGAACCAAAACAGTCATCAGAAATTAAATGGTCTAATGCTTGATTACTAATATGATATTTATTAAATCTAATAACATTTAAAGTATGATGAGAAATTATTGCTTTTCCTATAATATCAACTATCTCCCCAGATTTTTCTAAATAATCAAGTATAAAATCTTCTAATAAATAAAGTACTATCCAAAAACTCTCGCCTGCATGACCAGGTGGTTTCTTAAACCTTTCAGCGTGAGCTACAAAATCATATTCATCTCTTTGATGAGCTGCCTGCCAATCTTGTTGTAACTTACCTAAATCATGTGCCCAAATAGTGAAGTCAACTATATCTCTAAAGTCATCATCATTTAAAGCAAACTCTTCTTTAATTATCCTAATTGCATACTCTAATTCCTCTTCTAAATTTGCAACTTCTTTCTTCATACTCTCAATATGTTGTAAATAACTCTCTTCTTGATAATCATTATTATAAACTTCTCTATTAGATTGAGGTAGAAGTTCAAAATTACTTCCTGATTCGCCAAATAAGAGACCATGTTCTTTACTATAAGCAAAATAGTCCGGATTTAAAATATAAGTATTATTAAGATAAATCTCATCACTACTTATTTGCTGATAATCATAATTAACCTCATTATCATCAGCACTTTCTACTACCTCTTTAATCAACCAATCATCAGTCTCTTCTGCAATCTCTGTTACTTTACCTTTCAATGTATAAGGTGAGATACTTAAATTATGATAATCATAAGGAGAAAAATCATCATCTAATCCAGAATGAATCACTATATTACAGGCAACTATATTTCTAATTAGTTCCTCATATCTCTTCTTATCTGGGGACTTCCAACTATCCATAATAAAATCATCAGAAGTGACATCTACTTTCTCATTATCTTGCATATCCTTATCAGCATACACTCTATCTATTATCTTTTGAGCAACTTTAGGAGTTAAAATCTCACCATTGATTTCTCGCAAAGCTGCAAAAGTATCTAAAGTCAACTCTTCACTATAAGGAAGATATTTCTGCTCACCTTCATTTAACACATCATAAACATAAACTTCTCCACTTTGATTACGATATCTAGCACATCTACCAATTCGCTGTAAGAAAGAATCAATTACTGAAATTTCGGTATGCATAATATCTGAGGTAATATCAATTCCTACTTCAATTACCTGAGTACTAACTAAAATAACGTTACTCTGGTGATTGTCCTTCTTAAATAACTCTTTTATCTGAGTTTCCCTATTTTCACGGTCATCATCTAAAAATCTGGAGTGAATCAAAATAACTTTAGGTTCTTCTTTATCAACTAATTTCTGAATATCACTATATATCTGTTGAGCATTCTCTACTCGATTACACATTACAATACTCTTCTTCGATTGACTATTAATTTGATTATGTAATTTAACTATTTCTTCACCGTCTAGAGTCTGATCTGTAGTAAATACTCGTCGTTCCTTACCTTGTTGAGTTACGATATCTTTTAAATACTCTGGTTTATCAGCTCTAATTACTTTAGCATCTAATGTATCAGCTAAATGATTAATCTTTTTCTCGGAAATAGTAGCTGTCATAATACAAAAAGGAACTTTATCCTTTAATTCCTCTAATAATAGTACAGTAGTAGTATAAGAGCCATCTAATTCAAATAAATGAAATTCATCAAAAATTAGATAAGAAGATAAAAAAGCACCTACATTAATGTTACCCAACCGATTCGATAAAGAGATAGGCATACTCAAAGCTGAAGATAGACTTTGATCAAAGGTAGTAAAGATTATATCACCATTAAAGTATCTATCTTCTTTCTTCTCTCCTGTCTGAATAGTTACATCATACTCTTTCTTAAAACTACCTTCACTAATCTCCTCAGATATATCTTCATACAAACTATTAACCAATGTCCTACGCGGTGTAGAATAGATTAACTTTCTAGGAAAATCCATACTTTCTTCATTAGCAGCAATAAAAGGTATTATCGAAGCTAAAGTTTTCCCGGCGCCTGTTGGAGCTTGAAGTATTACATTCTCACCATTTAATATTGCTTCGGCTACTTCCTTTTGATATCTAAAAGGATTAAACTCTTGATTATTCTCATTAAATTCTAAACCACTCTTAGTCTGTTGATAATAATTATTAATATTTATGATTTATACTCTCCTTTCCACCTCTTAATTATTAAATGATACCTTGTATGTGTATATTGATAGTTATTAATTGATTGTTGCTTAAATTATATATAATTAATTTTATATTGTCAAGTTTTAACTAAATAAAAATAAAAAGCCAGCTTCAAAAGCTGGCTTGGGAGTTAACTTGAAAGTTTCGGTTTCCTAGTTAATGGAATTTTTACTGTAATTAAAAAACTGACAATCTGCACTATACACTTTCAGTCTCCTAATTAAACGGAATTATTAATTTTAAATTTAGTATAACATGGAAACCAAAGTGCGTCAAATACTTTCTACAGTAAATAATCCAGCTTCATATTATTTAATTTTCATCGTACATTTCCCGCATCTTCTCCACTTCCTTCTTAACCTCTAGCTTTAACTTCTCTGGTGCAAGCACCTTAACATCAGCACCAAAACCTAAAATCCACTGCTTAATTTCATTAATGCTGCAAGTAGTAAACTCCATTATCAATCTACCATCAGCTAACTCTTCTATCTC
>JBNJEL010000116.1:0-3820 GCA_051745835.1 Bacillota bacterium | reverse complement strand
ACTAATTGATACTGCTACAACCTCAGCCATCTCTATTCCTCCTCATTTACTTGGTCTTGACGAACAAAATCTCCACTCTGTCCTCCACTTTTAGCTAGTAATCTAATCTCACCAATCTCCATTGCCTTATCTACTGCCTTACACATATCATAAATTGTCAAGGCTGCCGTAGAGACTGCTGTCAAAGCTTCCATTTCCACACCAGTCTGTGAGCTAATCTTCACCTTAGCAACAATTCTAATGCTTTGGTTGCTATCATCAATTTCAAACTCTAAATCGATGCCGGTTAAATTAAGCGGATGACACATTGGAATAATCTCGCTAGTCTTTTTAGCATTCATCACACCTGCTATCTGAGCTACACCTAATACATCACCTTTTTCAATCTGAGCTGATTTAACCTTCTCGATTGTCTCTGCACTAGCAAATACTTTTCCTTCGGCTACTGCTTTTCGTTCAGTAGTTGGTTTTTGACTTACATCAACCATCTTAGCCCGTCCTGATTCATTGAAGTGGGTAAACTCTTCTTGGTCTGCCATAACTTAGCCTCCTATCTGGGACATATCACGCTGATTAAAATCAAAATCAGTGTCATCATCTAAATCCATACCCTGTTGTGGCTTATGGAGTAAAGCCTCTTTAAAAGCTGTCTTAATCTCTTGACTACTACCACCATCTCGTACTACTTGCTTCAGATCTACCTCGCGATTAGAATTAAGACACGGCTTAAGAAAACCATCCGCAGTTAACCTAATTCGATTACACTCCTCGCAGAAATGATTAGAGATCGGACTAATAAAACCAATCTTACCTCTACCATCAGCTAATTGATAGTAACGAGCTGGCCCATGTCCTTTCACATCTGAAACTGGTTCTAAAGTAGTAACTTCTCTTAATCGTTCTTTAATCTCCGGAATTGAGATGTATTGTGCTTCTGCCCACTCAGCATTATTACCTAAGGGCATCAGCTCAATAAATCGAACTATCACTGGCTTGTCCTGGGTTAACTCAGCAAAATCAATTATCTCCTCATCATTAACCCCCTGTACTAAGACCACATTAAGCTTAACCGGATTTAATCCTACTTCCTGTGCTGTCTCAATTCCAGCCATCACTTGGTCTAAAGAGGTTCCTTCCATTCGAGTTATCTCCTTAAACTTATCTGGCTGTAGAGTATCCAAACTAATATTTACTCTATCTAAACCTGCTTCGGCTAATTGAGCACCATACTTAGGCAGTAATAAACCATTAGTCGTCATTGACAAATCATCTATCTCCAGCTGATTAATCCGCTCAATAAAATCTATCAATCCTTTGCGGACTAATGGTTCTCCACCGGTCAATCTAAACTTAGTAAATCCTAATTCAACAGCCGCTTTAATAATCTGATATAACTCCTCATATCTTAGTATCTCTTGATGCGGCTTCCACTCTACACCTGACTGCGGCATACAGTAAAAGCAGCGTAGATTACAACGATCAGTGACTGATACACGCAGATAATCTATCTGGCGTCCACAACTATCCTTCACGTTACCACCTACTTTCTCTCAATAATTTGTCCTCTTGCTTTTCGACTGTCTTTTATTATATTCTCCAATTTGACCTAAAATCCCTTTGTTTTAATCATATGCACTAAATCCTGTACTAAATCTCGTTCTAACTCTATCGGTGGTATAACTAACTTCAATTCTACTCGCCCTAAGCTGACAAAATCTAAATCTAATCTATCTGCTGCTAAACGACTACTAACACCTACTTCTGCTAATCCTGAAGCTACCAAGTTAGCTGCACCTAAGTAGCTAGCTGCTGTACGTTGATAACCATTAATCTCTCCTGCTGTCAATCCTTGACTAGCCAACTGCTGCTCTAACAATAATCGACTAGCACTATTAGCAGGCTGGTTGATTAACGATAAATCCTGCTCTACTAAATCAGTTAAATTATTTATCTCGACCTCCGCAGCTAAAAAAGCTAATCCCACTTCAAAATCTGCTAAATCAAGTACCACTTGATCTTTTAACTGTAGATCTGCTATCAAAGCTTCCTCAGCTTCACTCTCAGCTACTTCAATGATAGCTAAGTTAAGCATCTGCTGGTCTAAATATTCTAAGCTTAATTCTCTATCCACCTTTTTTAACTTTAAGTTAAGACCAGTAGTGCTAGCTGAGTTCTCTAACTTACTTGAAATAATCTGTTCACTACTACCTACTAATAAGTTCTGCTGATAATCTATTCCTGCTCTTAGTTCTACTTCAACTGTTTCCCCTTTATTCAAGCCCTGTCCTAAAGCTGGAATTCGTAAGAATCCATCACACTTCATTACTGAGTTAATAATCCCTGCTCCGCGAGATAGTGGTACTGCTTTCCAGCTATCTCCTACCTGAGCTATATTGACGCGAATAAACTCTTCGCTGCCTAACTTAGAAGTTAAATCTTGAGTTAACTCAGCTACGAGAGTCTCTGTTCTAGTCAACTGATAATTTAATAACTGTTCAATAACAGGCTTAAGCACTAATTGCGAGGATAAATAGGCTGATACCGGATAGCCTGGCACTCCTAATACTAAAGTATCATTCACTACTCCAGCTAACATTGGTTTTCCCGGCTTAATTGCTACTCCATGAAATAACAGTTCACCTAACTGATCGATTATTTGAGCTGTATAATCTTCCCTACCTGCTGAAGAGCCTGCAATTAGTACTACTAAATCATACTGTTGACTCAGTTCTAATAATTTATTCTTAATCCGTTCATAATCATCCGCTAGCGAATCCATAACCTCCGGCTTAGCTCCCCACTCTACTAACTGACTGCTGATAACCTGCGAATTATACTCTACAATCTCTCCCGGCTTTAAATCTTGCACTGCAGGATCGATTAATTCTGTGCCGGTAGGTAGAATTGCTACCTCTGGTTGAGACTTAACCTCAATCTCAGTTACCCCCGCAGCTAACAGCCCTCCACTATCAGCGGGAGTAATTTTACTATTAGCAGTTATTAATGACTCCTCTTTAAAGAAGTCCTCCCCAATCGAGCGAATATTCTGCCCTGGCGCAGCTGACGAAGTAATCTCCACTCGATCTTCAGCTAACTGCTTAACATTCTCAATCATAATCACACTATCAAATTCAGCTGGCAATGGATCACCTGTATCGATCAAAATAGCTTCCTTGCCTAGTGTTAGTTCTACTGGCATGCGATCTGAAGCGCCAAAAGTACTCTCAGCTTGCACTGCTATACCATCCATTGCTGCGGCATAATAGTGAGGAGCTGACCGCTTGGCAGATACTTGCTGAGCACTAATGCGACCTACAGCTTCTCTAACTGATACTACCTCTGTAGCCCACTGCTGATTAGAACTATCAATCTGATCTATAATCTTTTGTTTTGCTTCTGCTAAAGATACCTTATTTAAATAAATACTTCTGCTGCTCATCATTCCACCTCTTCTACTTACAAGACTTCAACCTCTAATAACTCACCTGCTGTCAACCCTTCCTTAGTCAGCGGCACTTTAGCCAGACCATCCGCTTCCACTAACGTCATAATCAGACTAGAACCTCCTAGCACCGGCTTAGCTAGCCATTTGTCATTCTCTTTACTTAAAGTGACACGTAAATACTCTTCACGCCCAGGATCTGAACTAATATTTTGACTAATCTCCGCCTTGATTATACTCTTGTGACCATCTTGACCTAAATACTCTCTGATATAGGGAGCAACAAACTTCTTAAAGATCACCATAACTGAAACTGGATGTCCTGGCAGCCCATAAACCGGCAGGTCATCTAACATAGTAAAGATGGTCGGTTTACCA
>JBNJEL010000115.1:0-3822 GCA_051745835.1 Bacillota bacterium | reverse complement strand
AACAGGGCCTACCGGTAGTGGAAAGTCTACTACTTTAGCTTCCATTATTGATCTGATTAATCGCAATCAAGATCAACATATCATTACTTTAGAAGATCCAATAGAGTATGTTCACCAACATCAAGAGAGTATTGTAAATCAACGAGCAGTAGGTAAAGATACAGCTAATTTTGCTAACGGATTACGAGCTGCTTTACGACAGGATCCTGATATTATTTTAGTAGGTGAGATGCGGGATTTGGAGACTATTTCAACAGCAATTACTGCAGCGGAGACAGGACATTTAGTCTTGGCAACTTTACATACTAATAGTGCTCCCGAGACGATAGAGCGAATTATTAATGTTTTTCCAGCTCACCAACAACAACAGATCAGAACACAGTTAGCTCTAACTTTAAAAGGTGTTCTTTCTCAACAGCTGTTAGTTACAAAAAATAATACTGAACGAGTAGTAGCAACAGAACTGCTTATTACTAATCCGGCAGTTCAGAACTTGATTCGGGAAGGTAAGACTCATCAAATAGAATCGGTAATGCAGACGAGCGGAGATCAAGGAATGCATACTATGGATCACTCTTTACAGCAGTTATATCAAGCTGGTAAGATAAGTCGCCGCAGTGCTCAACAACAGATTAATAATGATCATCGATTATAGCTGTAATTGCTTAGAAAGGAGTGATAGCTATAGCTAAATTATTTCACTATCAGGTTCGTAATCGAAGTGGTAATAAGCTGGAAGGAACAATTGAAGCTGAGAGTAAAGCAGTGGCTATTAGACGGCTTAAGGAACAAGATTATTTTATTACAGCCATCGAAGAGCAAGATAATAGTGGGCGGTCACTATTGAATTTAGATCGATTTAAGAAGGTTAAATTAGAGGATTTAACTCTTTTTTGCAGGCAGTTTGCGACTATGATTGATTCTGGTTTGACCCTTATTAAAGCTTTAAGTATTTTGAGTGAACAGGTAAGTAATGTTAAACTTAAACAAGCGCTTGAGAATGTACGAGAAAGCATTGAGGAGCATGGACTTTCACTCTCTAAAGCATTTCAAGAAGAGGATGTCTTTCCCCAATTTTTCATTAGTATGGTAGAAGCTGGTGAAACCGGTGGTATTTTAGATGAAGTCTTGTTGGAGATGGCAGATCACTTTGAAAAGGAGAATGAATTAAAGCAAAAGATTACTTCGGCTTTAGCTTATCCGTTAGTGATTACTTTAGTTGCAGTTGGTTTAGTAGTTTTTTTGATTACAGTTATTTTACCAACTTTTGTTGATATTTTTGCTGGATTGAGTATTGAATTACCTCTACCTACAAGAATTTTATTAGGATTAAGTGATATTGTAGCTAATTATTGGTACTTATTAGTTGGAGGATTTGTAGGTATAATATTAGTTCTTTATAAGTATTATCAAACAAGCAGTGGCAAGAATCAGATTGATCATTTCTTACTAAAACTACCGCTGGTTAGTGATTTAATTATTAAGGTTTCAGTAGCACGATTTAGTCGAACTTTAGGTATTTTATTAGCAAGCGGTGTCTCTATTTTAGAGAGTTTAGAGGTAGTAAGCCGGGTGGTTAGCAATCAAGTAGTAATCAGACAGATTAGAGAGGCAAGAGAGAGTGTTAGTACCGGTGAGAGTATGGCTCGCCCCTTGCAGAAAAGCGATATATTTCCAGCAATGGTGGTTCAGATGATTAGAGTGGGAGAAGAGACGGGTAATTTAGATCAGATGTTAGTCAGGTTAGCTAACTTTTATGATCAAGAGGTTGAACATAAAGTCGAAGCTATGGTTTCTTTGATTGAACCTGCTTTGATCTTAGTTTTAGGAGTGGTAGTAGGTGGCATAGTAATTGCGATGATGTTACCGATGTTTGATATGATGCAAGGCTTTTAGATAGATTATGATAACGATAAAAAGGAGGTGAGACGCTTAGAGTTTTTAAGTGGTTAGTAGATTATAGATTTTAGAACTTAAAATAAAGGGGGATGATTAATAATGATTACTAAGTTGCGTGAAAGAATGGTGGGACTAACAAGTCGAGAGTCAGGCTTTACATTAATTGAGTTAATGATTGTAATTGCTGTATTGGGTATTTTGGCTGGAATTGCTGTGCCTAGAATTACTGGAGTACAAGATGATGCTAAGAGAAATGCTCTTAAACAAACTGCTACTTCTGTAAGGAATACAATGGAAATGTATTATGCGCAAGAAGGACAATATCCTAACTTATCTTCAGTGTCAGACTCAGAATCATTAAGTGAGCTTTTAGGAGATAATTTTGATTTAAATGATGTTAATATTAAAAAGGCAGAAGATAATAGTGGTGAAAATGATTCTGATAGTGATAGAAGTGAGTATAGTATTACTATACAAGATGCTGAAGCAGATTCAGATTATGAGATTACTATTACTCAAGATGGTATAGGAGATATTAGTGACTCAGATTCAGAGACAAGTGGAAGTGATTCTGAAGATACAGATGGAGATTCAACGGATAGTGAGTAAATAACAAATAAAACTTAAAGTCTAGCTCTTAGACTAAGAGCTAGACTTTAAGTTCAATTACTATTGTATAAATTTGGTTTATATTAATTATATCAAGGAGATGAATATGTTAAATTATATAATCTTTATTTTCGGTTTAATAATTGGTAGCTTTTTAAATGTAGTAATCTATCGCTTACCACAAGATAAATCGGTTATCTTTACTCGTTCTAATTGTCCTAACTGTCAGATGGAATTAGGAGTATTAGATTTAATTCCTATCCTCAGCTTTATTATAATGAAGGGTCGATGTCGTTATTGTAATACTAAAATTTCTTATCAATATCCAGTAGTTGAGCTTGTAACCGGATTGGTTTTTTTACTCTTATTTCAGCAGTATCAGCTAAGTATCGAATTACTAATTTATCTACTACTATCTTCGTTATTAATAGTTAGTGCTGTAATTGATTTTAAACATCAAATTATTCCCAATCAAATTACTTATACAGGAATTATCGTTGGACTTATATTTAGTGTTTTATTTAATCATCTCAGTTTTATTTCAGCTTTCTGGGGACTAATTATACCAGCAGGATTTTTATTCTTAATTACTATAATTACTAAAGGCGGAGTAGGTATGGGGGATATTAAGTTAGTAGGTATGATTGGCACTTATATTGGTGCTAAAAGTACAATGATGGGTATCTTTCTAGGGTCGCTTATTGGTTCTATGATTGGTCTATTATTGATTGGATTAAAGGTAGTGGATTGGAAAGAACGAGTGCCTTTTGGCCCGTTTTTAGCTTTAGGCAATTTGGTAATGGTGATTAAAGGACAAGTAATTATTCGCTTATATTTAGAATTAATAAGTTAAGAGGGGAGAAGATGAGACAGCATAGAGAGGGATTTACTTTAATTGAAGTGATGGTTGTAATAACAGTTATTGGTATTTTAGCAGGAATGGGATCTTTTGGAGTAAGGGATTTTTTAGGTTATTATCGATTAAAGAGTCAAGCTTATACATTAGCCTCGAATTTGCAGAAAGCTAAACAGTTAGCTATTAATCAACGCCAAGATTATGGAATTAAAGTTAAAGATGATGGTTATCAATTAATTAATTTTGATACTGGAGAGGTTATATACAGTACAGAGCTAAATCAAGGTATAATCTTTGATCGTAATGATGACTTTACTGGTGATGAGATAAAGTTTGTGCCCACAGGAAATACAGATTGGAGTTTTAGTGGTACTATCATTTTAAAGAATGGTCAACAGCAGAAGTATGAAGTAGTAGTTAGTGTATTAGGTAGAATTAGAGTTGATAAGCGCAATTAA
>JBNJEL010000114.1:0-4025 GCA_051745835.1 Bacillota bacterium | reverse complement strand
GTAGATAAGTAATCATAGCCTGCTTCTAAATCAGATGGAGCTTCACTAGCTAAAACATGATGTAACTCTTCGGGAGTAATTCCGTGGAGATGCAAATTAAGTTCTACACTCTTAATCTCTGCAATCACCTGCGCATAATATTCTAAATCAAACGCGGGATGTAATCCACTTACTAAACAGATCTCACTTACACCTTCTGCTACAGCCTCTAAGGCTCGCTCTTTAATCTCTGGTGCAGATAGTAGATAAGCAGAATCGGATTGCTGACTAGTACTAAAGCCACAGAATTGACACTGATTGACACAGATATTAGTTAGATTAAGATTATAGTTCACCACATAAGTTACCGCATCACCGACTACTTCCTGACGACGCTCATCAGCAGCTCTAATCACTCGCCACAGATCTGATCCTTTAACTTCTAAAAGTGTAATAGCATCATCCACTGTCAATCGCTCTCCTGCTTCTACTTTGGCAAGTACTTCTGTTAGTTTATGATTACTCATGAGATCCAACCCTCTCTTTGTAAGCACTCCCAGACCGGCTTAGCTACCCAGTCCTGGGTGAGATAACGTTGATAGATCGGCAGCCTTTCAACTAAGGGCTGATCAATTCTTGCTCGTAACTCAGCAATCTGAGGCCACTCATACTCCGGATTAATATAATCAATAGTTAGTGGTGAAATCCCACCTAAGTCTGATACTCCCGCTGCAATTAACTCTTCAACTTGCTCTAAGTTAGGTGGTACCTGAATAGCTACCTCGCTAGGAAGTATCTGACGAGCTTGAGTAATTAATGATTTTAGTTCTGCTTGTGATGGTGACTGAAATTTACTATCTTTAACCGGCTGTAAGATCACTTCCTGAAGATGACCAAACTGCTGTTGTAGTCTGCGTAAGTGGTATAGACTCTCTCGCCTATCTTGAGTACTCTCTCCAATACCTAATAAGAGACCGGTTGTCAAAGGAATCTGCAGCTGACCTGCCAACTCGATAAATTCTAAGCGCTGTTTAGGATCTTTTGTCGGTGAATCCTTATGAGCAGATAACTTAGCTGTAGATTCCAGCATTAGACCCAAGCTAGCATTATACTTACGTACACGAGTTAATATCTCTTGGTCGACTACTCCTAAGTTGGAATGAGGTAGAATCCCAATCTCTAATGCTCGCTGACAACTAGCAATTAATAATTCATAGATATTAGTAAATCCTGTCTCTTCTGCTAAGTGCTCACTAAAACCCTCTACTCGATGTGGCTGCGTACCTAAAGTGAATAAAGCTTCTTTACAACCCGCTGCCTTAGCTTGTTTTAATAATGATGAAATTGTAGTTAAGTCCATGATCTGATCTGTATCAAGAGAGCGCCGAAAATTACAGTAAGTACAGTGATTACTACAACAATGAGTTAGAGGAATGAAAACATTCTTACTAAAGGTAATAGAACTCACATTGATAACCTCACTTTAGTCCAATTAATTAAATTGCAAGTTAAATGGTTGCTGGTTAAGTTCAGCAAGATAGATATCTACTATCTCCTCCTCTGATGCTTGTACCAATCGGCTATCTAGAGCTGATTTAAATTCAACAATCTTATCTAAGTGCTCTAAGAAGATATCTACTATCCGCCCTTCGAAGTGTTGATTGCGTTCCTCCTTAATAATCTCTACTGACTTCTCAATTGAGTAAGCATCTTTATATACCCGCTGTGATGATAGAGCATCAAAGACATCAGCTAAAGCAACCACCCGCGCCTCTAGAGGAATATCAGTACCTTGGCGTCCAGTCGGGTAGCCTTCTCCACTCCACTGTTCGTGATGTAAGTAAGCAATATTCTCAGCCATCTGCATTAATTCTTGGTTCGAATCTTCCAATATATTCCTCCCGATTACTGTATGCTGCTTCATCTCTTGATACTCCTCGTCAGTTAATTGACCCGGCTTTAATAAGATCGAATCGGCAATCCCTACCTTACCGATATCATGCATTAATGAAGCATACTGCATCTGACGAATCTTCTCGGGATCGGAGACTAATTTTGAGTAAATAAAGGTTGAGTAGAAACTCATGCGCACTAGATGAGAGGCAGTATCTTCATCCCGATATTCGGCTGCATAACAGAGGCGTTTAACCATCTCTAACGTACGATCTTTATTCTTCTCTAATGCTTCGGCTAAGAGCAGATTATTTTGATATAACTCTTCAGTCTTAAACTCTACTTCTTGGAGTGATTGATTTAAAAAGAGTGCCACTTTATCATCTAAAGCTGACTTAGCTTCTGCTTTACTCTCTAACTGATAGTGAGGAGTATAATCGATGCCATACTCCTTTAACTTAGCTACCATATAATCTACAGCATCTTTGACTTCCTGCGGGGCAAAACTCAAAAAACCCATAAAGGTGCGAAAGTCATCTATATCAGCCATCTGAAACTCTGGTGTTTCATGAGTAGCTAATAGCATCGGTTGAGTGGGATAATTAACCACTAAATCCCACTCTTTTAATAGAGGATCTTCCTCAGCTAAGTCCACAAAAGTAGTATTTTCAAACTCAGTTACTACTTCCTCCTCTACCCCTTGACAGAAGACAAATATCTGCTGACAGACCTGGTCTAACTCTAAATACCTCTCCAACTCTGCTGTAAAGAACTCAAATTGCTGGAAAGTAACAAATAATTCTACATCTAAATCAAACTTCATAATCACTTGCTCTAGACCATGACTAACAGCGCACATTGATGATTTAGTAAATAACTTATCATTTAATTCAGATTGAGTACTGTGTAACTGATGATAGAGACCGGCCATTGCATTAATCTAACTTCTACCTCCTTAGTAACTAGCAATCACTTCATCTAATAATGATTTTGCTTTTTCAACTACTTCGGGATTATTGGACTTAGCTCCTTTAAAGTTACGATCTTTCTCATTCTCATAAGTACCAAAACCATCTAAATCATAAGCTACCATCATTGATTTGCGTAGCGGCTCCTCAATAACTAAAAACCACTCTTTGACTAACTTATGACGCTTAGGCAAATAAATGAAATCAATATCCGGATGAGACTCTAAATTATCATCATTAACGCCAAAGATATAGACTTGATCCACATTATCAGCAATCTCGAGAAAACGATCCCAGATATTGCGGGCTCGCGAAACCTTCTGAAAGCCAGCGTAAACTACTGCTTCCTTCTCCCGCTTAAGCAACGTCTGTTCCATTATGTAACACATCTGCTCTAACTGTGGTACTTGAGACTCATACTTTAATGAGAAAGAATTCAGATCATCTTCATCAGTATCACTGCCTAACTCTTGCACCGAACCATCTACCTGCTCAAAAATCTCCTCATACAGCGAAACTTCTTTCATCTTTAAGACCTCCTTATTTAATAATATTTCGATTTGACCTCTACTAGTTACATTATATAATTCATATCGTAATATATCAACCTAATTAGTAATTCAAATTGTAATTTTAATTGCTTTGTGGCACAATAATAATAGATTTAGAAAGGAGAGAAAGTAAAGATGGCAGACTTTGGTACCAGATTAAAAGAGTTACGTCAAGAGAATAATCTGCGGCAAAAAGACTTAGCTGAATATCTACAGCTGGCTCAAACCACAATCGCCAACTATGAACAACAGTCACGCTTTCCTGACCAAACAACGCTAATTAAGATTGCTGATTACTTCAATGTATCACTAGATTACCTAGTAGGACGTCAAGAAGTTAAAGATAAGCAGCCTTCTCAACCTAACTCTAACACTCCAAATATACTAACTACTAAACCGCAATTACCGCCCTTAGCCAATCAATACTTAACTGCTTTACTTCAAGGTAAAGAAGAACAAGCTATTAATTTAATTCAAGATGCGCTGCAGAATGGTTTACAGATTGAGAAGATTTACTTAGAAGTATTAACCCCTGTCTTAAAGAGGTTAGGCAGCTTATGGGAAGCAGGAAACCTCAATATAGCACAAGAACACTATATCACCGCTATTACAGAATCAATAATTAATAATCTAT
>JBNJEL010000113.1:0-4269 GCA_051745835.1 Bacillota bacterium | reverse complement strand
CTCTTTCTCCCAATAATTCATTGCAATTACCCTCACTTTAATAATAAAAACTTATAATTTATGATTTGATTTCTGTAGATTATACTTTTATTAATATTAACTTTTTAATAGTTAATTATTATATTTTTTATCTATATTATTTTCGTTATCTGTTAGTTTTTCTGTTAATCTTTCTTTGCTAGCTTCTATAGTATCCTTTCATCATTAGTTTCTGTAGTAAGAAATTCTAATCTATTTAAGGTAATATCTTCTTAGTCGTTTTCTTAATTTGCCATCTATATTTCTCCTTCATTCCGTTTTATTTCTTCATTTTCTACTGGAACTTAGTTTATCTCTATTAATTATAAAGACACTAGAATATTCTGTTAGTTGATTTTTACTCGTTTAAGCCAACCTCTAATAAACTTTTTTTGAGAACTATTGTTTTTAATTATATCAATATACTTCTGTCCTTGGAGGAGATTAAGTATCTTTAAGAGTTCATTTTTATATTCTAGATTATTAATGGCATTAATAGTTTGAGAGCCAATAATACCATCTACTTTTATCTCTGCTTTATCTTTGACTAATAAATTATACCCTTCTTGTAAATGTCTATTAGCTCTATCAGCACCCAGATTAACAGCTTGTTCTAGAACTTCGAAGATAATATCTTCATCTTCAAACCAGCCGTATAAATTCTTAATCCAGAACTCTTGATAATAAATTTCACATGCTTGATTTAAGGTTAAATTCTTCATTTTTCCTTGGTAATTATAAGTTCTTGCTAATCTTTCGGTGATACCAAATTTAGTTTTACCTCCTCTATCATCTTTATCATTACTATAACCGCCTTCATAATCTATTACTTTTTTAATTATCTTTTTAAATCTGTCTTTTATTTGCATTTTATCACTCTCCACATTTATAATTATTTAGTTTATTTGTATGTGGTAGAGTTTTTATTGTTATTTATTTTTTATATTCATAAGTGACTAAGTTATTGTAAACTATTACTTAATTAAATTTAATAACTGTTGTTGGTTATTAACTAAATGAGGATAATCCATTTCTGGTCGTGAAATTAAAATTACTCGAATATTTAGACTTAGTGCAGCCTTTACTTTACTATCTAATCCTCCTGTTTTGCCGCTAGCTTTAGTTATCAAAACATCTATTTCATAATCTTGTAGTAATATTTTATTGAGTTCTTTACTAAATGGACCCTGCATACCGATTATATTTTGAGGGCTAAATCCTAATTTTTCCGCTTGTTTAACAAATTTAGCTGTAGGTAACACTCTAGCTACTAACTTTTTTTGCCAGTTATCTATCTCACTAGTAAAGTAACTTAATCTTCTACTACCAATAGTTAATAGCACTCTATTATACTTCTTAGCTTCCTTAGCCGCTGCTTGATAACCTTTAACTGTAGTAATTAGCTCTTTATCAGCAAACTCTATCTCTTCTCTTTCAAATCGAATATACTCTTTATCTAATTGTTTACTAACTTTGATTGCCAATTGAGAAATCTCTGTAGCAAAAGGATGAGTAGTATCAATAATCTGATTAACTTTATTCTTTAAAATTAATGCTTCTAAATTTTCCTCATCTAACTTATCTTGAACTACTTTAATATTCGAATTTTCTAATAATTCTCTTCCATAATCTGTCGTAACTGTAGCTAAAAGATTATAACCTCTGTCAATTAATTGCTTGATAATCTCTCTACTATCCTTCGTACCAGCTAAAACTAAGATCATAATTGATAACCTCGGGGAGTAATTAGCAAGTCTTCTGCTTGATAAGTCTCTGAATTACCAATAATAACTGTAGTTAACATATTAATTTTCTCTTCTAACATTTGATCTAGAGTACTAACTTTTACTTCCTCTTGACCACGCTTAGCACTTCTGACTATCCCTACTGGTGTATCTGGACTACGGTGTTCTAAAAAGATATCTCTAGCAACTTTAATCTGTTTAGTACGTTGTTTACTCTTAGGATTATAGATAGCTGTAATAAAGTCTCCCTCAGCTGCTTTAACTAACCGCTTTTTAATTAGTTCCCAAGGGGTTAATAGATCACTTAAGCTAATCACTACATAATCATGCATCAATGGTGCTCCTAATGATGCTGCAGCTGCATTAGCTGCCGTAATTCCCGGTATAATTTCCACTTGTAGCTCTAACTTTTTTTGTTCTACCAACTCCAAAATTAATCCTGCCATACCATAAACTCCAGGATCACCACTACTAATCAATGCAACTTTCTGTCCTTGATTAGATAACTTAATTGCTCTTTGCGATCGTTCTACTTCACTGCCCATGCCTGTACTGATTACTTCTTGATCTGGTGATAATAGCTCAGCTACTAAATCAATATAGGTATTGTAGCCTACTACTACATCGACATCTTGTAGCAAACGATAAGCCTTTAAGCTCATCTGTTCAATATCTCCCGGCCCAATACCTACTACATAGAGTTCTCCTGAACTACCGCTACTGTTACTTGATTGTAACTTCTTTTCCTTAACAGTACCTTTGGATTCTCGACACTTAACATTGCTGCTGGTTCGCATACTCCACCCACTCCTATCTGTTCTTTAACAAATTTTGAAGTCGTATACTCTAAATCACTACTTTTAATTCTCTCTCTAGCAATAATTCTAACCGGTAACTCCCATTCAGAAGCGAACTGATTTATTCCTGGCTCATCCTGCTTTAAATCTATCGTAGCTAACTCTCTAATAGCAGACTGTTCTAAACTTAACTCATCTAATGCAGCTAAAACTGCTTCCTTAATCTGTTTACTGCTTACTCCGCGTCGACAGCCAATTCCTACTATTATATCCTGTGGAATTAACTGTAAATATGGTTCAGTCAGCTCTAATTTCCGGGAAGTAATAGCTACAGGAAAGCCCTCCAACTCTGCTGAATCAACTAAATCTAATTGCTCTAAGGAAAATAAAGTAATATTGTCAGCCAAATCATACTCCAATTCTAGAGCAGTAAAAAGATTAATCGGTTTGTCATTAACTAAGGCTGCATTAGCTAACTTCAAATTCTCAAAAGGCTGCAATTGACAATTAAGTTCTTGGGCTAAGGTATCAAATGCTAATTTGTTCTGACAATCAGTAGCGGTAGTTACCACCGGATTAGCCTGTAGTTGATTAGCTAGACGTAAAGTCAATCGATTAGCTCCACCTAAATGACCTGATAAAGTACTAATCACATGCTCTCCTGTTTCATCAATTGTAATCACTGCTGGATCATACCGCTTATCTTCTAAGTAAGGAGCTAGCACCCTTACTACAATACCTAACGCCATAATCAAAATTAACCCCTCATACTTACTAAATAACTCACCTATTAACTGGCGTAATTTTTGATCAAATGCTTTCGCTGCACCACTCTCTTCTAACTTAGCCGGTAGATATAGTTCAACTTGATCACTAGCTAACTCTTCTTTTAATTTATGTCCTAACTTCGCTCCCTGGTTCGTAAGAGCAACTACTGCTAATTTCATCTACTCTTCTGCCTCTCTAAATTGATGACTAAAGTTCTTATCATATAGTTTAGACTTACTATAATCACTAGCTAAGAAATCCCCCACCAAAATCATAGCAGTTCTATCTATCTGTGCCTCTTCTACTTTGCTAACTATATTATCTAATTGCCCCTCTACCACGCATTCATCACTCCAAGAGGCACGCTGCACAACAGCAACTGGAGTCTCTGCTGAATATTCTTCTTTCAATTCCTCAACTACATCTTCGATCATATGTATACTTAAGAAGATAGCCATTGAAGTCTGATGTTGAGCTAACTTATGTAGTCGTTCCTTCTTAGGTACTGCAGTTCTCCCCTCTAATCTAGTTAGGATTAATGTCTGGCTGACATCGGGAAGCGTAAACTCACGCTCTACCGCTGCCGCTGCTGCTAAAAATGAACTGACTCCTGGAATAATTTCATACTCAATCTCTGCTTGACGCAAATAATCTAACTGTTCCTGTAAAGCGCCATAGAGACTAGGATCACCAGTATGTACACGTGCTACTGTATCTCCTCTTCCTATTGCCTCCTCTATCTTTGCTAACACCTCTTCTAAAGTCAGCTCAGCACTATTATAAACTTCCGCTTCTGGTGCATAATCTAAGATAGCTGGATTAACTAATGAGCCGGCATAGATAACTACATCTGCCTGGGCTAAGGCTTCTCGTCCTTTAATTGTTAGTAACTTAGGATCACCTGGACCAGCACCAATAAAGTAAACCTTCATTTACTCCCC
>JBNJEL010000112.1:0-4335 GCA_051745835.1 Bacillota bacterium | reverse complement strand
ATATAATCCTGTACCTCAGGGTTCTCAGCATTTAACTTAGGCAGATGACCAAAGCCCCACCAACACTCATAATTAGGTGGATTATCATCATGCTGCTCCGAGAGAGGAATGATCGGGAAGTCATGAATCTGATACCAGTCTACATACTTAGAATCAGCTCCCTGTTCTACTATATCTTGAAAAGCCCAGTGTTCGTAACCGGTATGATTAAAGACAGCATCAAAGATAACTTTAATTCCCTGCTGATGTAGCTCTTCAATTAAATTAATCAGATATTCCTGTGATGATTCTTGATCATCGGGAATGGCTAAACTCTCATCGACTAACTCATAACCAACTGTATTGTACCTATGATTAGCGGTAGCTTTAAAGACCGGATTGAGATAGATAGCATTAATCCCTAACCGCTTAAGGTATGGTATCTTCTCTTTAATCCCCTGCAGATCACCACCATAAAAGACATAATGTCCTGCTTCCGGATGAATTTCATTACTATCACTAAGTAACTTAGTCTCCTCAGTCAAGATCGGTGAGCTAGAAGGTACTCCTTGATCCCACTCTGGTATCAAAGCATCATATCGTTCAGTCGGAGTACGATAGATCTCAATCTTTTCTGGATCATTATCCGGATTAGCATTATAAAAACGATCGGGAAAGATCTGGTAGAAGACAGCATCACGTACCCAATCTGGCGTCTTAAATACTTCATGCTCTGCTAGATTATACTTAAATGGAGTTAATTCATAATCACCCTCTTCTGTACATTCACAAATTCCTGATTGATCATACCAGATTACTTTATCACTATCACACACCTTAAAGTAGTACTCTAACTCTGTACCCTCAATCTCTAAAGTAACTTCATAAAAGTCAAGATAATCATAACTAGCTACTAACTCTAACTCACTACTTCCCTTCTTTGAATCATTATAATAGATTATCACTTCCTCAACATCATTCATCCGCGTCTGTAATCTGATAGTCAATCGTTCTTTAGCTAACTGGTCAACATACTTAATATCTTCTGGATGATGGTAGATAGCACCAAAGTGAATTATCCCATCTCCGCGCGCAGCTTCTTTCATTATCTCATCAACCTCTACTATTTTTACGCCATTCTCTCCTCCAAAACCGTCAGTGACGTAATAATCAGCCTCCGGGGGTTTCTGCCACGTCTTACTATTAATTAAAAATTTATATTGATACTCACCTGGTTCTAACTCTAAATCTGCCTTATATGTACCATCACCATTATTATCAAACATCGGAGTTGCCTGAGGATCCCAATTATTAAACTCGCCTACTAGATGCACACTCTCTACTGGGATTACCGGTTTATAAGAAAAAGTAATCCGTTGTTGTTGAGTCATATTAGCCCTCCTATTCAACTAATAACTAAAAGTCCCAATTATAAAAATGAAAAAACTTTTTATTCAACAAACTATTTAATAAGATTAAATTTTGATATCAAATAGAACTTATGTTATAATACACTGGAATTATTAAACAAAATAATCAGTAAGGAGTTGAGATAAATATGCAGTTTAATCTAATCATCAATCAAATACTTAAGCTTTTTATTATTATTTTCATTGGTTATATTATTCGCAAAAAAGGTATAATTAATAATGAAATTAACAAAGGATTAACTGATATATTAATGGAAGTTACTTTACCAGCACTTATCATCTCTTCAATGTCAATTAAAGTAACTCAAAAATTAATTAATAATATGCAGCTTATTAGCTTGATTTGGATTATACTCTATATTCTAGTAGTCGGCTTTACTTCCCTATTAGCTAACCAATTAGATTTAAATCCTAAACGCAAAAATGTATTTAAGTTTCTACTAATCTTTGGTAATGTAGGATATATGGGATTTCCTATTATTGATGCTATCTATCCTGAACATGGTATGATCTATGCCATTATTGCCAATATATTCTTTAATCTTCTACTATGGACTTATGGTATCTATTTATTTATTAAAGAGCAGAGTGATGAAGGAGAGATTAAGTTATCACAACTACTTAATAATGGTTTAATCGCTATCTTTATCGGCTTTATTATTCTCCTTACCGGATATCGACTACCAGGTTCTATTACTGAAGCTTTAGAAAGTTTAGGAGATGTTACTATTCCATTATCTATGTTGATTGTTGGTAGCTCATTATCTAATATCAAAATTAAAGCCATCCTCAATAATAAGTATATCTATCTGGTCAGCATCCTGAAGTTATTATTAATTCCAGGTTTGATTTTACTAGGATTACGTCTCTTTAATCTACCAACTATCATTAAAAATATTTCTGTTGTTCTATTTGCAATGCCTTCAGCCGCAACCACTGTTATTTTTGCAGAAAAGTTTGATGCAGATTATAAATTTGCTTCCGAAGGCGTCTTCTTTACTACATTATTCTCTCTATTAACTATCCCATTATTCATCTATTTATTAACTGTATAGAAATTATCTAACAAGAAGATCTCATAAAAGAGTAGATAAGCAGCAACTCTCTTTTATGAGACCTTATAGTAGTTTTGCTGTTAAATAACCTTCTAAAGTATAGTGCTTATCATTTAATGCCTGTTGGTTTAACTGTTCTAATTTATTTTCTAGTTTAACTAATAAGTCCTGCCAAGCACTAAATTCAGTATTACTCAGCCGCACCGCTTCCTTTTCTTTAGTTGGCTGACAATATTTAGGATCAGAAAAAACTATCTCTAAGCGACAATCCCACGGTCGAGCCGGATAAATATTACATAAACCGCTTTCAGATAAACAGACACAGTCTAATCCTTCTTGCAAATAACTCCCAACACTACCATTGCTCATCATCTCTTGTTTTAACTCTTCTCTTTTTTTCAATCGAGAAATAATTTTATTGGTCTCACTAGTTGATAAATGGTCTATAATATACTCTTTTACCCTAGCTCCTTCTAATTCAGTAAGATAGATTAATTTACGACAACAGTTACTACACCCCTTACCACAAGCAATAAAATCATCAAATGCTACTAAAACTTGTTCTTCTAATTCATATAATTCATCCATCATCTTAAATAGTTCATTTCTAGTTATCTTAGTTAATTTCTTACTTTGCCATTTATTAGTTAACTCTGTTAATTCTTCTCTAACAGTAAATAAAGATTTTGTATCTGGTTCTACCTCTTTTCCCTGATAATTTTGCACCAATTTACTCCTCCTTATAAAAAATAATTCTATGTTATTCTTCTATAATTATATCACAATACCTGCTTATGATTATTTCTAATTTAATCTCCAAATTAACCTATTTTTGCCTTTACATATTAAATTAAATTTATTATAATATAGTGAGTTTTAAAATTTGAAGTTTTATAATATAATTTGAGCAAATGTGAATTAAGTAATTATTTTTTTGGCTATCTTAGATTTTTATTACAGTTATGTAATTTTATTGTTGAATTTTGTTATATAATGTCGAAGTTATCAGGAAGTAGAGAAAGGAGTAATCAAGTGCTAAATAACAAAATTAAGTTTCTTATTAATGTAATTATTATCATATTACTATTAGAAGCTAAAAACATTAACTCCAATAATTACTATCAATTAGTTAACACAGCAGTTAGCCTAGGAGCTATCTATAACTATCTAACCTTAAATCTCAAGTTTAAATGGATATTTATTATCATTACACTTATCTTCAATCCTATCTTCACTCCACAATTCAGCAATCTAATCTGGGATGTAATCAATACTATCACAGCAGCTATCTTTATCTTACCATTAATCAAGCTAGCCCAGCTTAACAATTAAACAATTGCCTATCAATTAAGGTAGGATCTAATCTCTATCCTTTAAGTTTCTTTATTATCTAGTCTAGTGCGATAAAAATAGATTAAAATTATAACTAATATTCCACCTATTATCAATTGTACACTCTTGTACTTATCAACCACCATTGCTAGATAATCCCAATTAGCCGAAATATAGAGTCCTAGCAAGATCCAAGCTAACCCCCAGACTAAATTACCAATCGCACATAAGGTTAAGTAGAGGGCTAAGTTCATGCGTTGAATTCCCGCAGCATAGATAACTGGTACTCGTAAGACGCGCGAAAAAATCTGAGTAACTAATAGTGCTCCGGCACCGTAACGAGCAAATAATCTATCAACTTTCTCATTCTTAACTGAGATATCAAATTTAGCTAACCATTCTTGCCCCCGACTACCAATTAAGTAAGCAATTAAGTTACCACTAAGATTTCCTAACAAAAAGTAAGCTACTAAGCCAAGTACTGACATCTCGCCATTAAAGATAAAGTAACTACTAATTGCTAAAATGATACCATCAGG
>JBNJEL010000111.1:0-4380 GCA_051745835.1 Bacillota bacterium | reverse complement strand
CACATAGTTAATATAATACCCCAATTTTGCAACTCGTCCTTAACTACTACCACTACTGAACTCATCACCTTCAATCAAATACTAAAATTAGTCCATTTTGCAGTAAAAGTGAGGTAGCGTAAATCTACTTTTTACGAAATTGATCTCAACCTCAATCATACCAAGACTTACTGCTAGCTTAACAGAAAAAGAGGTTCACTGCAAATTATAAAAATAGTTCATCAAAACTCTTCTCCTCACCTAATACATCCTTAGCAATAAATTTAGTAGATGGTATACTATAGATATAGACCGAATCATAATCTCTATTAATTATCTTCTCGATTTCACTCAAACATTGATTTAACTTACCTTCAGAGATCTCACCTTCAAAGACAGAGTTTTGAGTCCAAGTTAGGTACTGTTTAAGTAACTTTCTTACTTTATTAATTCTTTTAATCTCGATATCATAAGTAATAATTACAAACATACTACCACCAAGCCTTCAATGGCTTGTAGGTCTGATCTTCAATAAAGTGTTTAATTAACTTATAACATTCTAATCTAATAAACATCTGATAAGAGACCTTCCGTTTTAACTTACGATGCTTAATAGTACTCTTTAACTTCTTATCATACTCCGCTATAAACTTCTTCTTGCCCTGCTCACTTAGAAAACAGATACCATCAGAATTATCAAAGTCCTCTTCTTTAATCATCCGATTATTAATTAACTTAAAGATTATTGTATCAATAATTAACGGTTTAAATATCTCTGCTAAATCCAAGCTTAAAGAGAATCTCTTAGTTGATGGCTCGTGTAAGAAGCTAATTGTCGGATCGACCTGTGTCTTATAAATCTCTCCTAACACTGTAGTATACATCAAGCTATTACCAAAAGAGATTAGAGCATTAACCGGATCATTAGGAGGACGTTTAACCCTTTTCTGCATCGCAAAACCATTAGCTAAAATCATATTAAATCCTTGATAATACCTACGTCTAATTCGTCCCTCAACTCCCATTAATTGAGCTATCTCTACTGCCTGTCCAATCTGATTACGTTCTTTTTCAATGCCAGCTATCAATTCTTCACCAACAGCATCATACCTTCTTAAATTTCTCAATATATGGTGGACTGCACTCTCCACAAATAACTTAGCTAATTCTAATCGTTTCTTGTAATTATTATAGCAAGCTGCTTGTTTGACCTTCATAAACCCTGATACATTCTGCTCCCGCGGATAATAAGTTCCAGCATAGTAACCGTAATAATTATAAAAATTTAACATCACTCCAAAGCGCGGTAGAAAAGTCAATAACTTAGAATTCAAATCAATCTCTCCAAATAAATGTAACTTATCTACCTGCTCAATAGGCAGCGAACGCTTATTATCTTCGCTATCTATTAAATAAAGAGTATTATCCTTCCGCTTTAATCGACCATGACTAAAGATATAGTAATCACGATTCATCATCTCACTCCTCTTCAATATAGCAAAGCTCATAGTAAGCACACTTTTTACAGTAAGGTAGTTGCTGAACTTGTGGTGCAGATGATTGGTTAGTTAGCTTATTTATAGCTTGCAGTACACTCTCTAACTCCTCTTCATCCTCAGCTGCTAACTCTACTTCTTCTACCTTCTTCTCCTTAACATAATTAATAATCCCTTTCTTCTCTACTCCTTTCTGCTTAAGATAGTATAGGTAATAAAGTAACTGCATTCTATCAGCCTTAGTTAACTTACTACTAATCTTCACCTCTCTAATATACTCACCATCAACAATATCCAACTTAAATAATCCATCTACCAGTACTTCCTTATCTTTCAAACGCGGATAAGAGCTTTCATGAACTACCTTACCGCTTAGTACGCGATTACTATTCTGCTCCATAGCTATTCCTTTAGAGAATAACCATAACTTCCTCTGACAGACATAGTAATAATTAATCTTAACACCCTGCACTTTTAAAATATCAGGCTTCATCCAATCATCCTCTCGGATTAAAATTAGCCAATAATATTACTTAGCTCTTCATCAATTAAGATCCCTTGACCTGATAAATCCTCTTCATTAAAATCATACTCTCTATTTAAGACATAAACATCACCTAAACGTTGTCCTGGTTCATTAATTTTAGATGTTCGTCCATCCTTAGCTTTATAGTGAGGAATAGTAGCAGTATACTGATTAATCTTTCGCCGTAACTTCTTAAATGCTTCCCTATCTTCTTGATTCTCTATCTTATAATTTTTGTACTCTTCTACTTGGTCTAAAATCTGGTTATAGATATCTCTAGGTATCACTTCTACATTATTAATCTGGCGTAGAATCTGTTGTGCCTGTTGACTACTACAATCATAAGGCTCTATACTACTTAACTGTTCTAATGCTAAATCAAAGTCATTTAAAAATTGACTGCCTGCTAGATTCTCACGAGAGTATAGCTCTTCTACTAATCTCACCTTATCTTCTTCGGTTAATAGCTCTAAGTTATAATCAGTTAACCGCTCTTTACTTTGCTTCCATATCTCTTGGTCGTAGATAGCACCAACCCCTGTCACATCAGCAGTATAGATATAACAGTTAGGCTCGGCTAAATTAAACTCACGCTGACGATAGCACCTACCTAAACGCTGAAATAGACTATCTAAAGTGGATAGTTCGGTAAATAGATAATCAAAGTCAATATCTAATGAAGCCTCCACTAACTGCGTAGTTATCCAGATGCCACTTGCGTCTTGATCACGAGCAAATTTTTTAATCTCACTCTCCAACTTACTTCTATCTCGCTTAATAAACATTGAATGTAATAAGTTAACCTCTATCTCTTTAGCAAGATAATCAAGTTCAGTAAAGATTTCGATTGCCCGCTTAACTGTATTCACAATTACTAAGACTTTATTATCCTTACCTCGCTCAATCATCTCCTCCACATCGCTAATTAATGCTTCCTCTTTAACTTCAATCTTATGTCTAACAGTAGTACTAAGAAACTCACCATAGTTACTCTTCTTACCATTAATAATTCCTTTCTTAGTTAGATACTCAGTATATAACTTTGGTAAAGTAGCAGTCATAATCATAAACTTACCACCGAGTTGATCAATCATCTCTAAGCCTTTCAATAAGACAGCCGCAATATGTGGATCGTAGGCTTGAACCTCATCAAGTACCACCTTAGAATAAGCCAAAGTAGCATAGCTTTTTTCGTAGCCACGATACTTTAATGGAAACTTAAAGATCTGATCAATAGTAGAGAAAGTTAACTTCTTAGCTAATAGCCTAGATTGACTATAAACTTCCTCGCCATCTTTGTAATCCGCTTCTTCTAGATAATCTATACTTGTCGAATGAAGTAGACCAACTGCATCATAGCCAATTCCCGCTTCACTATCTTCCCCGCTATCACCTTTACGTACTCGATCATAGAGCGCATTGATACTTACTCGCAGCGGCAGAGTAAAGTACGCCTTATCATCACCAATCCATAGTAGCGCTGATTCTGTCTTACCCATTCCAGTCGAAGCTACTATAATTAAATTCTGATTCTGATTATCCCTACTAAACTTCTGTACCTCCCTTAAACTAGGGAAACGCTGCATATACTCTTTAGTATACTGCCCTACATTCTGCTCAATATCTACTTCAACAGGTTCATAAGCGGAAGCAGAATGATCTAAACGATGTAATAATCCCTTTAATAATAGATATAACTGATAATACTCATGGTCTTCTTTAATCCGAGATTTACTTTCCAGCTCTTCTATATATCCAGAAGATAAGTGGTTATTAATCTCAACTTCTAACTCTTCTCTTAAACTCTTTACCTTCTCTTCTAACTCTTCATTTATAATTCTTTTTATTAACTCTTTGTTAGGCTCTTCATTTCGTTCGTGATGAAAACCTATCGCTTGAATTAAAACCTGTAAAATCTCCTTCTTATATTTTAAATCCCGATAGGGCAAGAAAGCAGGAGATAAGAAGTTATGTTGAATATACTCTTCAAATTCGGACTCCACTTTAGCTATCTCTTTATCATACTGCTGATTAATATTACTGGTAATCCGATTTTGAAACTGACTATATATCTTACCAGCATCGTGATAACAAACTGCAATCTCTAATAGCTCCCATAATAAATCATCAGCTAATTTGTGGTTATAACCCTCTCGCAAGATTTGATAATTCTCAATCAAGTTAGTCGTATGCTCACCCAAACTCTCAATTGGATTAGACTTAGCATATATCAATTTAGCTTCCTCCTTCTATTTTGAATTTGCCATATAGTTAATGTAATACAGTATAAACCTCATCAATCAAATCAGAGCCACACACATTTACATCTCACAAAGTTAAAGTAAAACGTCTAACCTTGAACTGCTTGCTCTCCAACTC
>JBNJEL010000110.1:0-4485 GCA_051745835.1 Bacillota bacterium | reverse complement strand
TGGTAATCAGATTATTACTTTAGTGGGCGCGCAGTCCGAAGAGATGATTATTATGAAGGATCGTTTAGAAGCTGTCTCGGATGAGATCTACTTTAGTACTGATGATGGTTCATTAGGACACGAAGGTTTTGTAACTGATTTATTAGAAAGGGAGCTAGCTAGCGAGAAGGAGATAGATGAAGTGATCGCTATTGGTCCCGTAGTAATGATGGAAGCTGCTTGTCAAGTAACAGCTAAGTATGATGTCGATACGATGGTTAGCTTAAATCCAATTATGATTGACGGTACAGGTATGTGCGGTGGCTGTCGAGTGACAGTTGGTGATAAGAAGCAGTTTGCCTGCATTGATGGTCCTGCTTTTGATGGTCACGCAGTTGACTTTGCTGAGTTAAGCCGCCGACAAGATCACTATGAGATGAAAGAAGAGCAGGTTGACCATCAGTGTCGGTTAGACCAGGAGGTGGCTGCAGATGAGTAAGCGACAGCAGATGAGAACCGAAGATCCAGATAAGAGAGTTAATAATTTCTCAGAAGTTGCTTGCGGCTTTAGTGAGGAAGAAGCATTAGCAGAAGCTGAGCGTTGTCTGCAGTGTAAGTCAGCTCCATGTGTCGAGGGCTGTCCGGTCAGTGTACCGATTCCAGAGTTTATAGCACAGATTAAGGAGCAGAACTTCTCCCAAGCTGGGGAAGTAATTAACCGCAAGAATGCTCTACCTTCCATCTGTGGACGAGTTTGTCCCCAAGAGGAGCAGTGTGAAGCTAACTGTGTGATGGGGAAGAAAGATGAGCCAGTAGCAATTGGCGGTTTAGAGCGCTTTGTCGGTGATTATAATTTAGAGCAGGAGAGCGAAGTAGAGCAGCCTGAGCAGAAGGATACTAAAGTAGCGGTCGTTGGTTCTGGTCCGTCTGGTCTGACAGCAGCGGCTGACTTAGCTAAGTTAGGCTATCAGGTGACTCTCTTTGAAGCCTTATCGGAACCGGGGGGCGTGCTTAAGTATGGTATTCCGGAGTTTAGATTACCGAATCAGATTATTAATCAGGAATTAGAGACGATTAAAGAGTTAGGCGTAGAGATTAAGACGAATGTGTTAATTGGTGCGACACTTACTTTTGACGATTTAAAGGAGCAGGGCTATGAAGCTATCTTTGTCGGTGCAGGCGCAGGCTTACCTTACTTCTTAGGAATTCCTGGTGAGAATCTTAACGGCGTCTATTCAGCTAATGAGTTCTTAACGCGGGTTAATTTCATGAATGCGTATCGCTATCCTGATTATAAGACGCCAGTAGTTGTTGGTGAGCGAGTAGCAGTAGTTGGTGCCGGTAATGTAGCAATGGATTCAGCACGGACAGCACTTAGAATGGGCGCTGAGGAAGTAATGATTGTCTATCGTCGTTCTAAAGATGAGATTCCAGCGCGTGAGGAAGAAGTAGAACATGCCGCCGAAGAAGGCGTGGAGTTTAAGCTGTTACGCAATCCAGTTCGCATCTTAGGTGATGATGAAGGTTGGGTAGATCAGTTAGAATGTGTTAAGATGGAATTAGGCGAACCAGATAGTAGTGGACGACCGCGTCCGATTGCAATTGAGGACTCTAACTTTACTATTCCGGTCGATACAGTGATTATGGCGATCGGACAAGGTCCTAATCCGCTCTTATCTAAGAAAGAGGATGAGCTAGAGACTACTGATCGTAACTGTATCATTGTTGATGATGAGACTTATCAGACATCAGTACCGGGTGTCTTTGCCGGCGGTGATGTAATCGGTGGTAATGCAACGGTAATTGCAGCAATGGGCGATGGTCGTAAGGCTGCCGCCGAGATAGATGAGTATTTACAACAACAATAAAAGCTAAGTGATAAGCATAATTGGTTGACGTCATGTCAGCTGATTATGCTTTTTTTGCCAATGATTTTACTTTAATTTTAGGAGGAATGATTATGACAGAGAATAAGTTAACTTTGGATAAGCTAGAAGCTCATTTATGGGAATCTGCTAATATATTAAGAGGTAGTATTGATTCAGCCGATTATAAGAATTATATCTTTGGTATGTTATTTTTAAAGCGAATTAATGATGTCTTTGTAGAGGAGAGAGAACGAGTTAAAGCAGAGGACGGAGAGCAGTTTGTGGATAATCCTGTCTTTTATGATTTTTATGTGCCTAAGCGGGCTAGATGGGAGCATATAGCTAGTATTAAGCAAGATATTGGAGCAGCCTTAAATAAAGCTTTTGAAGCGTTAGAAGAAGAGAATGAGATGTTAGAAGGAGTCTTAGTTAGCATTGACTTTAATGATAAAGAGCGATTACCTGATGATGTATTAGATCAATTAGTCCAACACTTTTCTACTTATACTTTAAGCAATCAACAATTAGAGGATCCGGATATATTAGGAACAGCTTATGAGTATTTGATTAAGCAGTTTGCTGATGATGCAGGTAAGAAGGGCGGCGAGTTCTATACACCGCAGGAAGTAGTGCAGCTATTAGTAGAGATATTAGATCCTAAGCCAGGAATGAGAGTTTATGATCCCTGTTGTGGCTCAGGTGGAATGTTAGTTTATTCAGCCGATCATTTACAAGAGAATGGCTTTGATACGTCGCGAATTACTCTCTATGGTCAAGAGAGAAATCTTAATACTTGGGCGATCTGTAAGATGAATATGTTGTTACACGGACATTATGATGCAGAGATAGCTAAAGGGAATACGATGAAGGAGCCTCAATTTAGAGATGATAAGGGGAATTTAGAACAGTTTGATATTGTATTAGCTAATCCAATGTGGAATCAGAAGCGGTGGAGTAAGGAGTATATTCAAAATAATAAACCATTTGGGCGCATGGAGTATGGCTATCCGCCGAAGAATAAAGGTGATTGGGCTTGGATTCAGCATATGTTAGCTAGTACTGATAAGCAAGGTCGCTTAGGAATTGTGTTAGATAATGGGGCTTTATTCCGCAGTCGCTCGGAAGGTAAGATTAGAAAGAAAGTTCTGCAGGATGATTTAATTGAAGCAGTGATTGCTTTACCTGCTAATTTATTTGCTAATACTTCATCTCCCGGCTGTATCTTAGTCTTTAATAAGGATAAGCCGCAGGAAAGAGAGGATCAAGTATTATTCATCTATGCTGAGGAAGATTATGAAGAGTTAAGTAATCATAATCGATTGCGGGAAGAGGATATTGAGAAGATCTTAGCTGCTTATCATAACTTTGAGGATGTAGAAAAGTACTGTCGAGTGGCTGATATGAAAGAGATTGCACGTAATGACTTTAATCTGAATGTACCGCGTTATGTGGATACTACTGAGCCTGAAGAACCAGTTGATATTGAAGCAGTATTAGCTGACTTAGAGGAACTTGAAGCAGAGTATGAAGAAGTTGAGAGTGAATTAGAAGGATATTTAAGTGAGTTGGGATATGATGGGTAGAGATATTAAGGAAGGCTATAAGGAGGTTCAACTAGGAATTCGTGAAAGAACAATACCAAAAAATTGGGATATTAGTTTAATTAAAGATGAGTTAGATTTAGAATTAAACTCTGTAAATCCAAAAAATTTAGATAATAATAAAACTGTTAATTTATATTCAATGCCAGCTTTTGATGAAAATAAAACCCCAAAAATAGTTTTGGCTGAAGGTATAGGTAGTAATAAGTATGAAGTTCCTTCTAAATGCTTATTATTTGCAAAGTTAAATCCTAGAAAAAAGAGAATTTGGTTAATTGAAAATGAAGAAAAATTTTCATTATCTTCAACAGAATTTTGGCCTTTAGTTCCGAAAGAGGATAGTTCAATCAATTTACAATTTTTAAGCTATTATTTTTTAGGGGATGAATTTCAATCTAATCCAATTATAAAGCCTGCATCTAGTACTAATAGTCATAAAAGAATAAAGAGGAAGTCATTTAAAAAGGTTAGAATACCAATTCCCCCACTTCCAGAACAGAAAAAGATAGCTGATATTTTATCCTCAGTCGATCAGGCAATAGAGAAGACAGCCCAAATTATTGCTAAGACTAAAGAGTTGAAGAGAGGATTGATGCAGGAGCTATTGACGAAGGGGATTGGGCATGATGAGTTTAAGGAAGTTAGAATTGGGCCGAAAAAAGTTAATATACCAGTAGAATGGGAAGTTAAAAATTTAGGAGAGATTTCAACTGTTAAAAGGGGAGCTTCACCTAGACCTATTTCTGATCCTAAATGGTTTAATAATAATAGTGATGTTGGTTGGGTTAGAATTTCTGATATTACAAGAACAGGTAAATACTTAACCAATACTGAACAATATTTATCTAAGCAAGGTATTGAAAAAAGTAGATTTGCTAATGATGGAACTTTAATATTAAGTATTTGTGCAACTGTAGGAAAACCTAGTATTTTAAGTATAGATGCTTGTTTGCATGATGGTTTAGTAGGTTTTTTTAATATTGAAAGCAATGTTAGTACTGAATACCTATATTATGTATTATTAAAAAATAGAGAAA
>JBNJEL010000109.1:0-4589 GCA_051745835.1 Bacillota bacterium | reverse complement strand
AGTGAATTTAATGTTAGAAGGTCTAGTAGGATTGGGATTAAGTGCTGCCTGCGGTTTTAAGGTCTTTGCTCCATTCTTATTGGTTAGCTTGGCAGCTTTAACCGGTCATTTAGAGTTAACTGATAACTTTAGGTGGGTGGGGACTTATCCAGCATTAATGGTCTTTTTAAGTGCTACTATTTTAGAAGTATTAGCTTACTACATACCGGTAGTAGATAACTTCTTAGATACAGTAGCCACACCAGCGGCAGTAATTGCTGGTTCGGTGATGACTGCTTCCTTTATTTCTGATCTCTCGCCGTTGTTGCAGTGGTCATTAGGGATTATTGCTGGCGGTTCAGTAGCGGGAACGGTACAGTTAGCTACTGTTGGCACGCGGGGGATTTCAACAGCAACTACTGGTGGTGGCGGTAACTTTTTAGTAACAACAGGTGAGACAGTAAGCTCATTTGTACTTTCACTATTAGCTATTCTATTTCCGCTCTTAGCTGTTTTGTTAGTGAGCTTATTAATCTATTTTATTAGTCAGCAGGTATGGCGGAGATTAAAATTACAGCAATTGGGGTGAGAAGATGGAAGAGTATTTACGACAGATTCCTTCTGTCGACCAGATTTTAGCTAATGAATCAATAGAGAATTTAAGTAAGCGTTACTCTCATCAAGTAGTAGTTGATATCATTCGCGAGGTTATAGATGAACTACGCCAACAGATTTTAGCCGGTGAGATCAGTGAAGACTTTGCTATCTCGACGGAAAGAATAGTAAAGCAGGTCATTAAGCGGACAGATGAATGGATTAATCCTAATTTGAAAGCAGTAATTAATGGTACCGGAGTAGTACTTCATACTAATTTAGGACGTTCCTTGCTTTCGCAGTCAGCGCAGGAGAGAATCTTAGAAGTAGCCAATAATTATTCTACTTTGGAATTCGATATAGAAGCGGGAGAACGCGGTAGTAGATATGATCATCTGCATGAGCTGCTTATTTATTTAACTGGAGCGGAAGATTGTTTAGTAGTTAACAATAATGCAGGGGCGGTTTTATTAGCGTTGAGTACTTTAGCTCAAGATAAGGAAGTAATCATCTCGCGCAGTCAATTAGTTGAAATTGGTGGTTCATTTAGAATTCCGGAGGTAATGGAGCAGAGTGGAGCGCAGTTAGTAGAGGTAGGGGCTACTAATAAGACTCACTTAAGCGATTATCAAGCAGCAATTACTGAAGATACCGGTCTTCTATTGCAGGTACATACCAGTAATTATCGAATTATCGGCTTTTCAAAGCAGGTAGGATTAGAAGAGTTAGTCGAATTGGGAGGTCAAGAAGATATTCCGGTCTTAAGTGATTTGGGCAGCGGGACGTTAGTTGATTTTACGGAGTATGGTTTTTCACCGGAACCAACTGTTCAAGAAGAGATAGCTAAAGGAGCAGATGTAGTTACCTTTAGTGGCGATAAGCTGTTAGGAGGTCCCCAAGCAGGGATTATTGTTGGTAAGCAGAAGTATATTGAACAGATCAAAGAACATCCATTAAATCGTGCTTTGCGGGTTGATAAGTTTACCTTAGCTGGATTAGAGGAGACGCTACGTGCTTATTTAGATCCCCAAACGCTTTTAGAGCGAGTACCTACTCTGCGGTTATTAACTTTAGATAGTGAGGAGTTAAAAGCAGCAGCGGAGAAGTTAGCTCACGGGTTAACCAAGCTAGCTGGGATTACAGTAGAGGTAGCGAAAGGTTATTCGCAGGTTGGTGGTGGAGCATTCCCAACTGAAAAGTTGCCGACTTATCTAGTTAAAGTAAGTAGTGATTTATTATCTGCTCATGAGCTTAACCAGAGGTTGCGTTACTTAGAACCGCCCTTACTAACCTATATTCAGGATGAAGAGGTAATTATCGATCCACGAACGGTTAAGGAAGAAGAGTTGGAGATGATTATAGCGCACTTTACAACTGTGCTAGAGGAGGAGTAAAGATGAAGCATTTAATCTTAGGAACTGCCGGACATATTGACCACGGTAAGACTACTTTAATTGAGCGCTTAACAGGTAAGAATACAGATCGACTAAGCGAAGAGCAGGAACGCGGGATTTCGATTGATCTAGGTTTCTCTTCTTTGCAGTTAGAGGAGCAGGATGTAGAGCTAGGAATTATTGATGTGCCGGGACATGAGAAGTTTGTTAAGAATATGTTAGCTGGGGCAGGCGGAATAGATTTAGCATTATTAGTTGTTGCTGGTGATGAAGGTGTGATGCCTCAAACAGAAGAACACCTTAATATTTTAGATTTTTTAGGAGTCGATAAGGGAGTAGTAGCAGTGACTAAGGTGGACTTAGTTGAGGATGAAGAGTGGTTAGAGTTAGTGCAGGCTGATTTGCAGGATAGATTAGTAGGTACCTGTTTAGAAGGAGCACCGATAATTACTGTTTCTGCGGTAAGTGGCAAAGGAGTTGAAGAGTTAGTAACAGCTTTAGGTAAAGTTGCTCAAGAGTTAGAGCCTAAAGATGATAGCGGTAATTTCTACTATCCACTTGATAGATCCTTTACTGTAGATGGGTTCGGTACAGTAGTAACGGGAACTTTAATGTCCGGAAGTTTAGAGCCGGGAATGGAAGGTGTTATCTATCCTCAAGAAGAAGAGGTGCAGATTAAGAAGTTAAATGTTCATGGAACAGAGGTGGAAGAAGCTGTTGCAGGACAGCGGGTTGGAGCTAATTTGGCTAATATTGATGTGGAGCAGATTTCACGTGGTGATATCTTAGCTACGCCAGGTTCATTAGAACCGACTACTTTATTGGATACTAAGTTAGAACTGTTAGCTGATGCGCCTTTAAGTTTAGAACATAATGATCGACTGAGACTTCACTTAGGAGCTAAGGAGGTCTTTGGGCGAATCAGTATTCTCAATCAAGATATTATCTATCCGGGCGATGAAGCTTATGTTCAATTTAGGTTGGAAGAACCGATGGTAGCTTACTATGATCAACCATTTGTGATCCGGCGTTATTCACCAGTAATTACGATTGGCGGCGGTTCGATCTTACTACCTACAGCTAAGAAACACCAGCGCTTTGATGAGCAGGTATTAGCTAAGCTGCAGTTACAAGAAGAAGGTAGTGATAAAGAGCGAGTAGCAGCTATGTTAGAAGCTAAAGGAGATATCGTTAAGCCTCAAGAGTTAGTGGTAGAGACCGGCTTGACAGTAGATGAGGTAGCTACTAACTGTCAAGAGTTAGTCAGTAATCAGCAGGCAGTAGAGTTTGAGTTAAGTAATAGTTTAGCTTATTTACACTCCACTACTTATCAGCAGTTGATAACTGAGTTATGTGATCTTTTAGAGCAGTATCATCAGCAGTATCCTCTACGCTGGGGCAGTTCTAAAGAGGAGTTAAGAAGTCAGTTAAGTTGGCAATTAGACAAGCAGATTTATGATCAAGTATTAGAAAAATTAGCTGCTAATTCTCAGATTGAGATTAAAGAAGCTCAGATTAAGTTAGCCGAACATGAAGTTGAATTAACAGCTTATCAACAAGAGGTCAAAGATAAGCTGGAGCAGAAATTTATCAATCAACCTTTTACCCCGCCTACCTTAGATCGTCTACAAGATGAGTTAGAGGTAGAGGATAAGTTGATAGCGGAGATATTTGATCTATTAGTGCGTGAGGGCAGCCTAAAGAGGATTGATGCTGAAATTTATCTTCATCAAGAGGCATTAAGTAGAGCAGAAGATAAGTTAAAGGATTACTTAGCTGCTAAGGAAGAGATTACTTTAGCTGAGTATAGAGATCTGCTCGATAGTAGTAGAAAATATGTGTTGCCGCTGTTGGAGTACTTTGATCAGCAGGGATTAACTAAACGAGTTGGAGATCAACGCGTCTTACTATAAAAGTGAAATAGTTAGTAAATGATAGTTGTTTCTAGGATAGAATAACGCAAATCCTTGACAAAACTACTGTAAGTAGTTATAATTGACGTTACATAATAAAGTTAGGGGAATGGCTGTGTCCCTGGTGGGCACCCCGGACTTCAAATCCGGCGGCGGGCCAGCCTTTGAGCTGTCCGCGGTAGGTTCGATTCCTACACATTCCCGCCATTAATAAAAGTTGATATGATAGTAGTTACAGCACTTTTTAGAGGTGCTGTTTTAATTTATCAGTATTAATTTTTTAATAAAGCAGGAAATTTATTATACATATCTAATTAATATAGTAGCAGAGAAAATAATTTAACGGTAAATTATTGAGGCATAAATATACGGGCTTTGATAAAGCTATATAATGATGGGGTTTGCAGCAAGTTGATTTCTGCGGCAAATTCAACTCAAAGCACCTATTTGTATAAATATACAGGTGTAAAATGGGGGAGTTAGTAAATAAGCAAATCAGGATGACCCCTTGCTGCAATAGGAATTTGTATCAAAAACGGGTTATAATCTACAGTCCATTAAAACAAGGATTGAAACCTGATAGAGTTATGGATGAAGAAGAGTTAGAAACTGTTATAATCTACAGTCCATTAAAACAAGGATTGAAACATTGTTTGATTGATATTATTTTCTAATTGCTTAATCGTTATAATCTACAGTCCACTACAAC
>JBNJEL010000108.1:0-4648 GCA_051745835.1 Bacillota bacterium | reverse complement strand
GAATGAATGTCTTTCGTATGGAATTATTGGGGGCTGAGGTAACACCGGTTGAGTCAGGTAGTCAGACCTTAAAGGACGCTACTAATGAGGCGATTAGAGATTGGGTGACTAATGTCGAAGATACTCATTATATTATTGGTTCAGTAGTAGGTCCTCATCCTTATCCGACTATTGTGCGTGACTTTCAGTCAATAATTGGTGAAGAAGTCAAGGAGCAGATATTAGAGTTAGAAGGTCGGTTACCTGATTACTTAGTAGCCTGTGTTGGCGGCGGTAGTAATGCTATGGGGCTTTTCTATCCGTTTGTTGATGACCAAGAAGTAGAGATGGTCGGAGTGGAAGCAGCGGGATTAGGTTTGAATAGTGATCAACATGCTGCTTCTTTAAGTGCTGGTAGTCAAGGTGTTTTGCATGGAGCTATGACCTATATCTTGCAGGATAATGAAGGACAGATTATTCCGGCTCACTCAGTTTCTGCCGGTTTGGATTACTCCGGAGTAGGTCCCGAACATACTTATTATCATCAATCAGGACGAGCGGACTATACTTCGATTACCGACGAGGAAGCATTAGCTGGATTTCACTTATTATCCGAGGTCGAAGGAATTATTCCAGCTTTAGAGAGTGCTCATGCTATAGCTCAAGTAGAGAAGTTAGCACCGCAGTTAGATTCAGATCAGATTATTGTAGTCAATCTTTCCGGACGCGGCGATAAAGATGTAGAGACAGTAGCTAATAGAGTGGAGGGAGAAGTAGATGAAGCGGATTAAAGAACGGTTTGAAGAGTTACAGCAAGAAGGTGGAACAGCTTTGATGCCTTATCTTACAGCAGGTGATCCCAATTTGGAGGTAACTAAGCGATTAATTAAAGAGTTTGAGAGTGCGGGAGCGGATATGATCGAGTTAGGAGTACCTTATTCTGACCCATTAGCTGATGGACCAACAATTCAAGCGGCGACACAGCGGGCTTTAGCTAATCAAGTATCTTTAAGCGATATTTTCTCTTTGGTGGCAGAAGTTAGAAGCGAAGTTAAGCTGCCAATTATTCTGATGGGTTACTATAATTCTTTCTATCAGTATGGACTGAAAGAGGCAGTGGCTAAGTCTGAAGAGGTAGGAGTAGATGGGATTATTATTCCCGACTTGCCGCCGGAAGAAGCCGAGGAGATAAAGCAGTTTAAGTCTAAAAATTCTGTAGCTAATATCTTTTTAGTCTCCCAAACTAGTTCTAGTGAACGAATAGAGTTAGTCGATAGTGTCAGCGAAGGCTTTATCTATACTGTAGCTGCCTTAGGAGTTACAGGAGCACGTAGCGATCTTTCGGCTAATTTACAGGACTATTTAGCTACTGTTAGAGAACATAGCAATCTGCCGTTAGCAGTCGGTTTTGGGATCTCTACTCCTAAGCAGGCGGCTCAAGTTGCTCAGCATGCAGCAGGTGTAATAGTTGGTAGTGCAATTATTAAGCGGATTGAGGCTAATCTTGATTTATTGGAAGCTGGAGCTGAGGAAGGTTTTCAGCAAGTTAGTAGTTTTGTTAGCGAATTGAAAGCAGTTTTATAGATTAATATTAGGATTATATTTATGCATTTTATTATTTTTTGTTTAAAATTAAGTAGAGAGTCTAATTATAGTCTAAAGATAGTATATTGAGATGTTTTTTGCTGTTTTAATTTAACACTCAAAAGTTGAAATTTGACTCTGTTATGGTATAATTATGGACAGTGTAGAATAATCTATCTACGCTGTCCATAACTATCTTATAAATTAATAAAGGTAATTGATAATGTTGTATAGTAAGTTAATAATAGGTTAATTATAGTTTGATAATATCTAATATATTATATATGTTTTTTAATTGTAAGTTAAATTAGAGATTAAGGGGTTATTAAGCGCTTAATAAGGATAAATTAGTAGCTTTTTATGTATTTTTATGTAAAATAAGTCTTTATTTAGAATTAGGCGCTAGAATGAGGAGGTATTAGATGTTTAAAGATTGGTTTAGTGGTAAAAAGTCCAAATACGTTACGGTTAAACGTCAAAAGAAAGATACAGAGGAGAATAATAAGCAAACAGCAGATAAAAAACGGGGTACTGAAGGTCAGATTCGAGAAGAACTGTGGACTAAATGTCAAGAGTGTGATGAAATTATCTTTAATAAAAAGTTAGCAGAAAATTTAAAGGTCTGTGTAGAGTGTGGTCATCACTTTCGCTTAAATGCTCAAGAGAGATTGAATTTATTAGTAGATGAAGGTGAATTTACTGAAACCAACGAGAACTTAACAACTACTAATCCGCTTGATTTTCCTAATTATGAAGATAAGATAGAGAAGTACCAACAGAAGACAGGTTTGGATGAAGCGGCTGTAACAGGAATAGCCCAAATGGGTGGTCGGCAGGTTAGTTTAGCAATTATTGATGCTAACTTCTTAATGGGTAGTATGAATTCAGTAGTAGGTGAAAAGATTACGCGAGCAATTGAAGATGCAATAGAAAAGGGGCTACCTCTAATCATCATTTCTGGTGGTGGAGGTGGCGCTCGTATGTATGAAGGGATGTTATCTTTGATGCAGATGCCGAAGACAAGTATGGCATTGTCGCGTTTAGAAGAGGCTGGTCAGCTTTTTATTTCTGTCTTGACCGATCCTACTTATGGCGGCATTTCAGCTAGTTTTGCTTCCCTAGGAGATATCATTATTGCTGAAGCTAATGCTAAGATTGGTTTTGCTGGACCGCGAGTAATTAAACAGACAATTAATAAGGATCTACCTGATGGATTTCAGACTGCGGACTTTCAATTAGAACACGGAATGGTTGATAAAGTAGTAGCTCGCGAAGAACTAAAAGATACTCTAACTAGAATTTTAGAAATTCATAGTCTGCGAGGTGAGGTAGATGCCCAATAGTGATTTAGAGTTTGAGAAGCCATTATTAGAATTAGAAGATAAGATTACAGAATTACGAGAATTTATGCAGGAGAAGGATATAGATTTGACTGATGAGATTGAGAGATTAAAGGAGCGGGCAGCTAAGCTGCAGGATGAGATCTACTCTAATTTAGAACCAAGTCAAGTGCTTAAGATTGCTAGACATGCTAATCGTCCGACAACATTAGATTATATCGAATATCTCTGTGATGATTTTGTTGAGCTACATGGTGATAGGAATTATGGTGATGATCAGGCGTTAGTGGGCGGAATTGCTAAGATAGATGATCGTCCATTTACTATTATTGGTCAACAGAAAGGTAAGGACACTAAGGATAATTTAAATCGCAACTTCGGAATGGTTCATCCGGAAGGTTATCGCAAAGCTTTACGACTAATGAAGCAAGCGGAGAAATTTAATCGTCCGATTATCTCTTTAATTAATACTCCGGGAGCCTTTCCGGGAATTGGAGCTGAAGAGCGCGGTCAAGCAGAAGCCATTGCTAGAAATATGAAGGTGATGGGTAATTTAAAAGTGCCGATTATAGTTGTAGTGACTGGTGAAGGAGGTAGTGGCGGTGCTTTAGGTATCGGTGTTGGTGATCGGATAATGATGTTAGAGTATGCTTACTACTCTGTTTGTTCTCCAGAAGCTTGTGCTGCTATACTCTGGAAGGATTCTAATCAGGCTGAAGCAGCTGCTAAAGCACTAAAGATTACTGCTGATGATCTTCTGGATTTAGGTATTATTGATCGAATTATTGATGAGCCAGCTGGCGGAGCCCATAAAGATCCTGCCTATAGTGCTAAATTATTAAAGAATAGTATTATGGATGAATTAGCTCAGATAAAAGAGCTTTCTACTACTGAGATGTTAGAAGAAAGATATAATAAGTTTAGACAGCTTGGGGA
Organism: Bacillota bacterium; assembly: GCA_051745835.1. Classification (GTDB taxonomy): domain Bacteria; phylum Bacillota; class Halanaerobiia; order Halobacteroidales; family Acetohalobiaceae; genus JBNJEL01. Next base: position 809 of record JBNJEL010000108.1, on the reverse strand, counting down.
ATATATAGAAGAGAATAAATTAGAAGCAGTTAGTGATAGCGAGTAAGTTTATTATCTACCTCGGGAGGGGAAATGATGAATAAGATAGCTGTTTTGACCAGTGGGGGCGATGCTCCCGGTATGAATGCTGCCATTCGTTCAGTAGTTAGACAGGCGATCTTTGAAGATGTTGAGATAGTAGGAATTAGACACGGTTACGCGGGAATTCTTAACCAAGACTTTGAAGTGATGGATCGTAGAGCTGTAGCCGATATTATTCACCGGGGCGGTACAACATTACATACCGCACGTTGTGAAGAATTTAGAACGAAGGAAGGGCGTCAGCGAGCTATTGAGAACTTAAGAGCTGAAGGAATTGAAGGCTTAGTTGTAATTGGCGGTGATGGTTCCTTTAGAGGAGCGCAGTGTTTAAGTCAAGAGTCTGAGATTAATGTAATTGGTGTGCCAGGAACAATCGATAATGATATAGCCTGTACTGATTACTCAATTGGTTTCGATACAGCAATGAATACAATCTTGGATGCAATTAATAAAATCAGAGATACTGCAACTTCCCATGAGCGCACTTTTGTAGTAGAGACGATGGGGCGTAATGCTGGGTTCTTAACTTTAATGTCAGGCTTAGGTGGAGGTGCCGAGTCGATCTTAATTCCTGAGATCGATTTTGATATCGAAGAGGTCTGTCAAAAGATTAAAGGTGGTTATGAACGCGGTAAGTTACATAGTATTATCCTAGTTGCTGAGGGGGTCGATAAGGACTTCGATAGTCAAAAACAAGACCATGATAAGAAGAAGGTCTTTGCAATTGC
>JBNJEL010000107.1:0-4729 GCA_051745835.1 Bacillota bacterium | reverse complement strand
GAGGAGGGGTTAGATGAGTCGTAACTGGGATGAATATCACTTAGTAGAAAAGAAGGCTTTAGATCTATTCCAAGCATTAGGTTATCAAGTTTATGATGTAGAAGAAGGTGCTAGTTTACCTAATCGAGAGTCCAAACACCAAGTGTTACTCTTAGATAAGCTCCGAGAAGCTTTGCAGCGAATTAATCCTTGGCTAAATCAGAATAACTTAAATAAAGCTGTGAATAAGATTCGTCCTGCGAAGATACAGGCTACTAACTTAATGGATGCTAATGAGAAGATCTATGAGAAATTAGTCCAGCATATATCGTTACAACAGGATTTAGGGAAAGGAAAGAAGAACCAAACTGTTAAGTATATCGATTATGACAATCCGGCTAATAATGAATTTATAGCGCTTAATCAGTATACTGTACAAGGCAAAGAAAGAATTAGAACTGATATTACACTCTTTATCAATGGTATTCCCCTAGCAGTAATTGAATGTAAGAATGAAACTACTTGTAATCAGCCGGAAGCAGAGGCGATTAATCAACTACAGAGGTATCAGAATCTCAGAGATTATGAGGGAGATGAAGGAGCAGAGAAATTATTCTTCACCAATCAATTCTTAGTAGCAGCGTGGGGGCATTCAGCTTCAGCAGCTCCTGTCGGCACTCCTGCTCGTCATTTTAGAGAGTGGAAAGACCCTTATCCTTATACTCGAGATGATATTGCAGAACTTACAGGTAGAGAACCTAACTTACAGGATATACTCCTATTTTCCATCTTTAAGCCAGAGAACTTGCTTGATTTAATGCAAAACTTTACTGTCTTTGAACAGGAAGGGAATAACTTAGTTAAAAAGACAGCCCGCTACCAACAATTTAGAGCGGTCAATAAAGCATTAGATAGAATCCAAACCGCTGATGATTTAGCAGATAGAAATGGTACGGTCTGGCATACGCAGGGGTCAGGTAAATCTTTATCAATGCTCTTTCTAGCTTTAAAATTACGGCGGATGAAAGAGTTAAATAATCCTACGTTGTTAATAGTTACAGACAGAGTAGACTTAGATCGTCAGATAACTGCTACTTTCGAAAGATGTGGCTTTCCTAATCCTCAATCTGCCCAAGGAGTCAAGGATTTAAGAGAGCAGGTTAAATACGGCTCTGGTAAAACGATCATGACAACAATCCATAAATTTCAGTTGACAGCAGACGAACAGAGTGAAAATAAGAAGCGATCGCATGATCAACCGAAGATTAAGTATCCTGTCTTAAATGAAAGCGAGAACATCTTTGTAATGGTTGATGAAGCACATCGAACTCAGTATAAAGATCTAGCCTTTAATATGCGTAGAGCAATGCCCAACGCCTGTTATCTAGGCTTTACTGGTACTCCAATTGAAAAAGAGGAACGAAGTACTACGCGTGTTTTTGGTGATTATATCGATACTTATACTATTGAAGAATCAGTCGCAGATGGTGCCACTTTACCAATTAAGTATGAAGGTCGATTACCTGAATTAAAAGTAGAAGGTAATGATTTAGATGAGATATTTGAGAGAGTCTTTGCCGATTATACTGTTGAAGAAAAGGCGGAAATTAAGAAGAAGTATGTTACTGCTCAAGCTATAGCAGAAGCACCAAGACGAATTGAAAGAATCTGTTTGGACTTAATTAAACATTGGGAGCGAAAGATTGCTCCTTTGAAAGCGCAGATAGTAACTACTAGCAGGAGAGCTGTTGCTATCTATAAAGAGAAATTAGATGAATTAAATGCTCCGCAGTCAATTGCTATCTTTAGTGGGGGTGATCAAAATGATCCACCACTAATTAAAAAGCACCATACTCCCAAGGATAAACAGAAACAGTTAATCGAAAGATTTAAGTCGCCCGATGATCCGATTAAATTTTTGATAGTTTGCGATAAACTCTTAACAGGATTTGATGCACCAGTAGAGCAGGTGATGTACTTAGATAAACCATTGAAAGAACATAATCTCTTACAAGCGATAGCTAGAGTTAATAGACGCTTTAAGAATAAGAATTATGGTTTGGTTGTAGATTATTACGGTGGTTTTGATAACTTACAAGAAGCATTAGCCATCTTTAATCAGGAAGATGTTGAGAATGCTGCTACTCCAGTTAAAGATGAAAAGCCTAGATTACAGAGAAGATATCGCAGGGTAATGAGATTATTTGATGATGTTAATTTAGATGACTTAGAAGAGTGTATTTTGGCTTTTGAAGACGAAGATAAACGGCTGGAATTTAAAGAAGCTTTTAAGTTATTCGCCGAGAGTATGGATATTGTGATGCCTGACCCGATTGCTGCCCCTTATCGCGAGGATTTAAAAACATTAGGTAAGATTTATAAAGCAGTTAGAAATCGCTATCGAGATGAGAACATTAATGTCAAGGGATTAGGTGGCAAGATTAGAAGGATCATTGATAATCATATTCGGGTTAGTGATATTAGTCTACTCCACAAGCCAGTATCTATCTTAGATGAAGATAAGTTTGACCAAGTAATCAAAGAAAAAGATAAAGAGAAAGCCAAAGCAAGTGAAATGGAACATGCTATTAGACATACTATTAATGTTAAGATGGATCAGAATCCTGTCTTTTATCAATCGCTTAAAGAACGGCTAGAAGAGATAATTGAACAACAGAAGCAAGGTCGGTTTGATTTTGCAGAACAGATTGAAGCAATGCGTGGTATAATTGACGAAATTAGAAATGTCAGAACTAAAGCTGAAAAATTAGGTTTGAATGAACAAGAATTTGCTCTTTATGAGCTGTTAGAAGATCAATCCCCAACTGATAATGAACCAAGTGAAGAAGTAGCTGAAAGCAGAGGAGAATATGAAGTAAATAGTGATACAGCTTTCCGGGGAGATGAAGAATTAAAAGAATTAGCTCAAGAATTAATAGATAATTTAAAAGGAATGATAGTAGTAGAGTGGAAGAAAAAGCCGAATAAAGTATTAAAACCGATGCAGCGAATGATTATGCGAAAACTGTATCACTACGAAAGATTTAGAGATGATTTGGACAGCTTAACAACTCAAATAATGAAACTAGCTAAGAATATTCTATAATGGAGATGCTATTATGGCAGTAATAGAGTATGGTACCACTACTATTGAATATGAAGTGGTAAGAAGTAATCGTAAGACAGTTGGCTTAGAGGTTAGTTTAGAAGAGGGAGTTAAAATTAGAGCTCCTAAAAAATTATCACAAGCTGAGGTTAAAGAAGTAGTACAGAATAAAGCTCACTGGATTCTTAAGAAACAGGATAAATTAGGTGATGTCAAACCTGCTCCTAGACCAAAAGAATTTTTAAGTGGAGAGAAATTGTCTTACCTTGGTAGAAGATATAGGATTAAAGCAGAAATCTCTAATCATGTAGATCAAGTAAAGGTTAAACTTTATCAGGGTAAATTTTGGCTGATGATTAGTAAAGGTGTAGCAGAAGCTGATAATAGACGAGAGTTAATTAGAAAAGAAGTAATTCAATGGTACCGCAGGCATGCTGACCAAAAGATTAGAGAACGAGTAAAAAAGTATCAAGAACGAATAGGGGAGAGCCCTAATTCTATTCAAATTAAGCAGCAGAAAAAGAGATGGGGAAGCTGTAGTGCTAAACGAAATCTTAATTTCAATTGGAGGTTAATTATGGCGCCAATGAGTGTGATTGATTATTTAGTTGTTCATGAATTGGTTCATCTTAAATATCCTAATCACTCACATGATTTTTGGCAGTTAGTAGAAGCTATTATACCTAATTATAAAGCTAAACAGGAGTGGCTAAGAATTAATGGTAGACAATTAAACATTTGAATTATACATTATTATCGTTACATTAGTTCAATTTACTATTACAATTTAGGAATGAAATTAATTAATAAATTTTCAAAAGGAGGCATTCGGATTGTTCGGATTTAAAGGAAAAAATCTCATTATATTATTCTTAGTTTTTGTAGTACTATTTTTTAATATAGGATTGGTGGAGGCAGCAAATAATTCCACTCAATCAAATTTGAAGGCACCTACATTTAATAGTAAAGTTGCTGTAGTAAGTTTATTAATAGTCTTAGTTTTAATTTTATTTATTTGGGAACCACTGCCCATAGGAATTATTGCTATTTCAATTCCAGTAATTTTGATAGCACTAAAAACTTGGACAGGGGTTTCTGCTGAACAAGCATTATCGGGGTTTAGTAATAATGCGACTATAACTGTAATGGCTATGTTCGTATTAAGTAGAGGGATTCAAAATAGTGGAGCTGTACAGATTTTAGGTAGCCAAATAGAAAATTTTGCTGGGGATAATAAAAAGAAACAGGTAGGTGCAATTGCTGGTTTAACAGGGATTACTGCTAGTGCAATTAATAATACTCCGGTAGTAGCAGCTTTTGTTCCGATGGTGACTAATCTTGCTCGACGGACAAAGGTCTCTCCCTCAAAATTATTAATTCCTCTTTCATATGCTGCTATGCTAGGGGGAACGATGACTTTATTAGGAACTTCTACTAATATTTTGGCTAGTGGAGTTTCAGCACGATTAATCAATCACCCTTTTGGGATGTTTGAATTTACTAAACTAGGGATTATAGCTTTTGTAGTTGGGGTTATATACTTAATGACAATTGGATATTACTTAACTCCTGAGCGCATTAAATATGAATATGAAGACCTAATGGAAGGCTATGAAATGGATAAATTTTTAACTGAAGTAGAGA
>JBNJEL010000106.1:0-5174 GCA_051745835.1 Bacillota bacterium | reverse complement strand
CAGCCTGATGGCGTTATAATCTACAGTCCATTAAAACAAGGATTGAAACTAAAAGATTCGCAAACTTGTTCGTCAAATAGTCACAGTTATAATCTACAGTCCATTAAAACAAGGATTGAAACATTGTTTGATTGATATTATTTTCTAATTGCTTAATCGTTATAATCTACAGTCCACTACAACAAGGATTGAAACATCCAATATGTTTCTTTACCTTCAATCTCCTTAGTTATGTTATAATCTACAATCCACTACAACAAGGATTGAAACCTTAAGAAAGAGATGGAAAGATTGAACATTAGCGAGTTATAAGCTACAATTCAATAGCCAGCCTAAAAATCAAGGCTGGCTATGAGCAGTTGTAAGCTTTATATTTTTTAGTTTGTAAACTTTTTATTTGCTCTACAACAAGGATTGAAACATAGTATCAATTATGTCTTATTATTAACTTAATTTTAAATCTACAATCAAATAACTAGCCCTAAGAAGAAGGCTGGTTATGAGTGGAAATTTGATATTATTAGACTTTAATTTTACTGTTCATTTAACATAGTACCGCCTCAGCTAGAGCAACTAAGCTATTATAATTTAAGCTATTTTCAGTAGATATTAGATGACACTCCTGTAAATGTTTTTGACGCCACTGACTCCACTTAACTCTAATAGATTCATCACCTTCGACTAAAACATTTAACTCCGATAACTTACTCATACCTAGCTTATGAAAGTTGGCTGATCCTAAGAAGAGCTTATTTCTATCAACACAGATAAACTTAGAGTGGATCATTCGCTTAGATAGATAGACTTTCACTTGAGAATTAGTTGCTGCTATTATTCTCCGGAGAGTATATTGATTAAGTGCTTGCTGTACATTAGCTTCTTGTGAGGTAATAATTGTAACGTTAACTCCTCGCTTAGCAGCTGCAATAATTTCTGCTGTAATATCTGGATCACCAAAGTAAGCCATTTCGATATCAACTCTATACTTAGCCTTTCTGAGTAAAGTTAAAACTTTGGGTTTGATTTCAAATATATTTTTTTCTCTATTATTAAGGTAGAACTCTACATTTTGATAGCTACTACTTTCTTTAGCTCCTCTTAATCGATTTTGGAAGTGAGTTACTAAGTTAGCATCTACAAACTTAATCATATAATCGGCATACTCATCATTATCTTTATCACCAATATTGATTCCGCCTAAAATTAAAACTTCTTCATCAAAGATATAGAATTTAGAGTGATCATTGCGCTCTTGATTAGATTGAATAGTAATTTTATCATGTTCTAGCATGTGATTTAATAATTCATTTCTAGACTGTTTTTTAGGGCGGTTATTATTTCGATAGTAGAGTAAGGAGAGAAGCCACTCTTTAGGTTTGAGAGTAACATCTAAATCTTTATGAAAGAAACTCTGCTTTTGCTGCTCTATTTTTTCAAATACAGCCCCGACTTTATCTTTAATAATCTTAATCTCTACTCCTCGATTAGCTGCTTTAAGTAATTCCTCTGCTACTAAATTTCCAATCTGATCATCACGCCAGATATACATACAGATATAGATAGACTTTTCAGCGCTTTGGATCTGTTCTATTAACTCTTTACAGAACTCAGTGTTATTAATTAGCAACTCTTTTTTCATTGTAGCCATAACTCCCTCTACCTTAAGTTTATTAGTAGTTTTGATTAGCATTGTGGATAAAAGTACTTTAATTAAAAATAAAAATTTTAGCTTAACTTAATTATATTGTAGTAAGAGTAGTATAACAAATATAATGATATCATAAAGCTATTGGATTTGCCAAAATGAGAATTTAGTTACATCATTAGCAGGTTAGAATTGCTCATAATTAGAAATAGTGATTGAGAATAAATTAGTTATTATTAGGATTTGAAATTTTATGTAGTAAAGGCTACCGCTTAATAAGCGGTAGCCTAATATATTGAAACGCTATTTTATTCTAAGAATTTAGAAACATAAGGAGAGTTACCACCTTTTCTTGCAAAGTGTCCTGAAGGCCCTTCATCTAAGAATTCTGAGAACCATGATTCATGTTGAATTTCTTCATGAAGTATAGCTGAAGCTAGGTCATAAGTGCGGTGATCTTTACCAGCTGTTAAATCACAGATATCATTATAACCTTGGACAGCACATCTTTCAGCTTCGACTAGCACTTCTAAGATTTCTTCGGCATCATTAGGATTGTCAGGTAATTTAGCTGGAGGGCAAGCAGAGATGTCATGAAACTCTTTTAAGTCATTTGGAATTTCGCCACCTAATTCATAGATACGGGGAATGAGAGCTTCAAAGTGATTCCGATCTTCAATTCTAGCGTCCTCTGCAATCTCTTTAATTCCTTCCCCATCAAGTCCAATAAGGTTAACTCTTAGATGAGTATAGTAGTAATAAGTAGTCAATTCAGCAGAAGCATTAGTAATTAGTAAGTCTAATAACTTATCTACGTCTACGCCAGCATCTTCAACCATTTTACGAGCTACTTTAGCCATCATTATACCTCCTAATGATTATTATTATTGATAAAAATGATATCTCCTTTTTTTAATAGAAATTAAAAAGCTAGAGATTACTTAGCTATGATCTTTAATGACATCAATTACTTCTTCAATATCGGGTAGCTTAGGAATATCATAGACCTTAGACCAAATTACCTTACCCTCTTCATCGAGTAGGATATTAGCTCGTTCTGAAAAGCCATCTTCTTCACGAAAGATACCTAAATTTTTAGCTAATTCACCGTGGGGCCAAAAGTCAGAGAGTAATCTAGTCTCTTCGACAGAAATCTTATCAGCCCAAGCCTTCTTACTAGGTACTGAATCAATACTAACGCCTAAAGCTACAGTATTGAGTTTATCGAAACGCTTCTTGTTAGCTTCTAAAGCACTCATCTGATTAGCACAGACGGAAGTCCAGGCTAGAGGGTGAAAGGATAATAATACTTTTTGACCTGCAAATTCGCTAAGACTTACCTTGTTTTCATTCTGATCACTTAATTTAAAGTCTTTAATCTGTGTTCCAGGTTGAATAATCTTACTCATTATAACTCCTCCTTTGTACAGTAATAATTTATTCTACCTGTCGGGCTGTTACCTCGGCTACATGTTTACCTTGAAATTTAGCTGCTGCTAACTCATTTTCACTTGGTTCTCGAGAGCCATCTCCTCCAGCAATAGTAGTAGCTCCATAAGGGGAACCACCAGTTACTTCGTCTAATCTCATCTGCCCTTCGAAGCTGTAAGGTAGACCTACTACAATCATCCCAAGATGCATTAAAGTAGTATGGAAGCTGAGAATTGTAGATTCTTGACCGCCGTGTTGAGTAGCAGTACTAGTAAAAACACTACCTACTTTACCAATAAATGCGCCTTCCTGCCACAGTCCACCTGTAGTATCTAAAAATTGTCGCATCTGTCCTGCCATATTACCATATCTAGTGGGAGTACCAAAGATGATAGCATCTGCTTTTTCTAGATCATCTAAAGTGCATTCTGGTATATCTGCAAACTTTTGTTGGGCTTCTAATGCTCCGGATTCAGCTAATACATCTTCAGGGATAGTTTCGGGGATTCGTCGCAATTTTACTTCTGCTTGGTCTACTTCTCTTGCGCCTTGAGCTACTGCCTCTGCCATCTGATAAGTATGTCCGTACATTGAGTAGAATGGAATTAAAATCTGCATTATTTTTCCTCCCTAATTAGTATTTATTACTATTTTATCAGGTTTGATTAATTACTTCAAATTTCAACTCTTCATTTTATTGGTAAGTAAAATTATTGTTCTATAATTTTGTGATTTTTAAGAAATTATCCAGTTAAATTTAGTTAATTGCTTATTAGTTAGAATAATTATAATAATCCATTCTGATCTTCTTTGACTATTAATTGATAATTCGTTATTATATAAGTGACGAAATTAAAGATAATGATAAAAAATCAATTAGAGGGGGGATTAAGATGTTTGACTTAATGCCATCTGAACGTAATAATAAGAGTGATTCTCTCTCTAATGATGTATTTGGATTAAGCTCTGGATTATTTAATGATTTCATGAACTTATCTAACACAGGATTTAGAACTGATATTAAAGAGAAGGATGAAGAGTATCTTATAGAAGCTGAACTACCAGGACTTGATAAAGATGATATTACTTTAGAAGTTAACGATAATACATTGACCATTACTGCTCAAAATGAGGAAAATATCGAAAAAGAAGATGGAGATTATCTTCGCAAGGAGCGAAAAGTTGGTAGATATCAGCGTAACTTCCGCTTACAAAATGTAGATGAAGATAATATTGAAGCTGAATACGATAGTGGCTTACTAAAGATAACACTACCTAAAGAGGAGCCAGGTAGAGATAATAGACGTACTATTGATATTAACTAAATAGTTACTAAGTAATTAAAGCAGCCATATGGCTGCTTTTTTTCTTTTTTTTGGCTAAATTTTGACAATAGAGTAAATAATCTATATAATGTGTCTACAATTTAACTTAGTTTTCTATAGCCTTTCGTAGCTTAATCTACTAAAGGTTCTTTTGGTTTAATAAGGGAATAGAAGATTATACTTTAGGATGAGTTAATTATAGCAGTTATCGGTAGAAAACCAGATGGGATTGTTTCAAGGAGGGTCAATAATTAAATGTGAAAAAAGTAATTTAGAATAAAGGAATTTGTCATATTATAAAGAATTATGTAACTACATTGAAAAATATTTTATTATTATGAAAGGGGTAGGTAAGGGTATGTTTAATTTTAAGTCATTTCGTAAAGAGTTAATCGTTAAGCTAACTTTGATGACAATTATTATGTTAATGGTAGTAATGGGAGTAAATTACTTTATTAATCGTTCTGATTTAATCGAAGAATATAACTTAACCAAAGAGAAGACAGTTGATCAGACAGTAGCTGATTTACAGAAGTTGAACTTTACTTATAATATTCTCAACGAACAGATGAATAATTATTTAAAAGGCAGAACTAAAGAGATTAATCAAGAGTTACAGGAGTATAAAAGAGAGCACGGGGAGATAACTAATCGTTTCTTAGAAGAGTTAAGTTCTAAGTATGATGTACCGACTATTAATTTAATTAATCGTGATGGTGTAAGTGTTAAGGCTTCAGAAGAGAATGCGCGTAATTTTGATTTAGTTGGTACAT
>JBNJEL010000105.1:0-5315 GCA_051745835.1 Bacillota bacterium | reverse complement strand
AAGCAAGTCGGCTGCAACTTAGTAATCAACCGCTGGAAGAGCTCAGACTCAATCTGAAAGATACCTTCTGTATTACCCGTCTGCAATAATTCATAAGTTGTCTGGTCAGTCAACGGAATATCTGTTAACTCCAACTCTACCTCTTGATGCTCTGCTATCAGATCTAAAGCATTATTAATTACCGTCAGTGTGCGCAAGCCTAAGAAGTCCATCTTAAGCAGTCCAATTGCCTCTAAATCGCCCATGGGATACTGCGTTGTTACTTCACCTTTATTCTGCTGTAAGGGAGTATAATCAGTTAACTCCTCTTTAGAAATTACTACCCCCGCAGCATGAGTTGAAGCGTGACGTGGCAACCCTTCCAGACGCTGCGCATAATCGATTAAGCGCTTAACCTCCTGCTTTTGCTGATAGCTCTCTTTTAACTCCTCTGACTCTTCTAAAGCTTCTTTTAAAGTAGCCCCCGGAGGAATTAATTTAGCTATCTGATCTACTTGACCATACGAGAGATCTAAAACCCGTCCTACATCTCTAATTACAGCTCGTGCCGCCATCGTTCCAAACGTAATTATCTGCGCTACCCGCTCCTGACCATACTTCTTAGTTACATACTCAATTACTTCGTCCCGTCGCTGATAACAGAAGTCAATATCTATATCAGGCATACTAACGCGCGCTGGATTTAAGAAACGCTCAAAGATCAAATCATACTCTAGTGGATCTAACTCAGTAATCCCTAATACGTAGGAGACTAAACTCCCGGCGGCACTACCGCGACCAGGCCCAACTATAATTCCTTCTTCTTTAGCATATTCAACAAAGTCCCAGACAATTAAGAAGTAAGCGGGATAACCCATCTGATTAATAATCTCTAATTCATAATCTAGCCGTTCTTTAACTGCTGTACTCACTTCACCATATCGCTCTTCTGCCCCTTGATAACAGAGCTGACGCAGATAGGAGGATAGAGATTGAGACTGAGGTACTTCATAATCAGGTAGATAGGTCTGGTCAAAATCTAGCTCTAGGTTACACCGCTCAGCAATTTCCACCGTATTAGTAACTGCTTGTGATACTGCATTAAAATTATCAGCCATCTCCGCACTATCTTTAAAGTAGAACTCATCATTAGGAAACTGCAAACGATCTTCATCAGCTAGCTCACTACCAGTCTGAATTGAAAGCAGAACATCATGAGCTGGCGCATCCTCCTTGGTTAAGTAGTGAACATCATTAGTAGCTACCAGTGGTACATCCAACTCTTGACTTAGTTCAATTAACTGATGATTAAGTATCTGCTCCTTACGCAGACCGTGATCCTGCATCTCTAAGTAGAAGTTATCCGCACCAAAGATCTGACGATAAGTCTTAATTGTCTCTCTTACTTGTTCTTCCTGTTCATTTAAGATACCTTGAGCTACTCGCCCAGCTAAACATGCACTTAAACAGATTAGTCCCTCACTATACTCTGCTAATAACTCCTGGTCGACACGCGGCTTATAATAAAAACCCTCTAAATGGCCTAAAGAGACTAACCGCATTAAGTTTTGGTAACCTTCTTTATTCTTCGCTAAGAGCACTAAATGATAAGCATCCTGCTTACCACGCTGCTCAAATCTACTATTCTCAGCGACATAAACCTCCGAGCCAATAATCGGTTTTATTCCAGCTTGCTTAGCAGCTCGATAGAAATCTATTGCTCCGTAGAGATTACCGTGATCAGTTATCGCTAGGGCTGGCATCTCAAACTCTGCCGCCTGCTTAACTAAATCTTCAACCTTAGCTGCTCCATCGAGTAAACTATATTCACTATGTACATGTAGATGAACAAAATCGGTCACTACCAGCCCTCCTTACTATCTATACTATGCTACCGATCTATAAATCTCGTAATATATGTATTTATTCACTGTCAAGATACTAAATTCCTGCTTACAGAAATATACATTACTAATGATTGAAGCAGGTGATAATATGCAAAAGATTATTTTAGCCTTCTTTACTGCGCTTGGTGTCTTATTAGGCGGTGTCTTGATCGGCAGTTTTGCGAGTCTTTTAACCTATCAATCGCCCGTTAAGTTAATGTTTAAGATAGCTAAAGATATTAAGTTATGGGCAATTGTTACTGCTATTGGAGGTACCTTCTCTAATCTACGCTTAATCGAAGGCGGTTTTATGGAAGGAAGATTAACGTTAGTTATCCGGCAGCTATTAGTCCTAATTGCTGCCTTCTTTGGTGCCCAATTAGGTATCTGGATCATCAATATTCTAACTGGAGGCAAATAACAGTGATCAACTTTAAGTTTCTAACCTTAACTAAACTCGACCTAGCCCGCTTATTGGCTGCTTTCTTATTAGGCGTTATTAGCGGAGCTTTAATCCTTAATTTAATTACTGCCCGACAGATTGACAATCTCATCTATCAAAATAAAGAGTTAAGTAACAAGATTGCTGCTAAGGACCAACAATTACAGAAATTAGAGGAGAACTTAGCCCATAGAAAGTGGAAGGTAGTCCAGAAGGTAAAAGTTATAGTTAATACCGATCAGAATAAACATATTAAACAACAACTAACTGAAAAATTACATAACTTACTAGCCAGTATTATCGGCCGCCAAATGAATCAGATTGATGGTACTTTAATCAGTAATACAATTGACGACCGGATAATTAATATTGAAGGGACAAATTATGAGATTGACCTCATCTGGTTATTACTCCAACAGGAGGCAGTCATTAAAGTTGATGCCTCCTCAGTTAATTAACTCTTAGTCCCTAATAGCTCTTCAATTCTATCTAAAGCTGTCTCTAATTCTGCCATGGAAGCAGCATAAGAGAGTCGTAAGTATCCTTCAGCGCCAAAAGCAAACCCTGGTACTACCGCTACTTGAGCTGTTGTTAGCAGTACTTCGGCTAAATCTTCATCATCATTTATTTGCTCTCCAGCAACCTGACTACCGATTAGCTCCTGAGCATTGACAAAGAGATAGAATGCTCCCTGCGGCTTACGAGCTGATAAACCGCGAATCTGATTAATCCGCTCTACAATATAATCTCTACGTTTCTTAAAGGCTGTTACCATCTCACCAACCGGCTGTTGACTACCTTTTAGAGCAGCTACACTTGCCTGTTGAGCAATCGAATTAGGATTAGAAGTGCTGTGACTCTGTAACTTAGACATTGCTGCTACTATTTTTTCATTAGCAGCTGCATAGCCAATCCGCCAACCTGTCATTGCATAAGCCTTGGAGACACCATTGATTAGAATAGTTAACTCTTTAATCTCCTCACTTAACGAAGCAATACTAACCGCTTCTGCTTCATAAGTAATCTTTTCATAGATCTCATCAGCAATAATATAGATATCATGCTCGACAGCTAATTCGCCAATTGCTCTAAGCTCCTCTTTTGTATAGACAGCTCCGGTCGGATTAGACGGTGAGTTTAAGATTAGTGCTCGCGTATCTTCGCTAATAGCCGCTTCTAAATCAGTCAGCTCTAGCTTAAAGTCATTACTTTCTTCTGTATGAATTACAACCGGCTGACCACCAGCTAACTTAATCTGTTGGGGATAACTAACCCAATATGGACTAGAAATAATTACTTCATCCCCTCGACCACAGATTGCCTGTAAAGAATTATATAATGAATGTTTAGCTCCAGAAGAGACTATAATTTCCTCTGGTTGGTAGACTAAACCATTCTCTGCTTCTAACTTATTACAAATTGCTTCTCTTAGCTCTAAAGTACCAGGAGTAGCAGTGTAATTAGTAAATCCAGCTTCTATTGCTGCAATTCCTGCTTCTTTAATATGGTCTGGAGTATCAAAATCAGGCTCTCCAGCACCCAAACCAATAATATCAATTCCTTGATTTTTCATCTCACTTGCTTTAGAACTAATTGCTAAAGTTGGTGATGCATCTATTTTCTCTACTTTCGATGTTAAATACATCGCTTTCCTCCTCTCGAAATAATCACTACTTACTCTTAATTTTATGACCTAAAACTTATTTTCCTCACTCAACAAGAAAGTCCTGCCTGAGGATGGAATTAATTAAGCTTATTTCTGCTGGGCACGTCTCCGTTCCTTAGCATTTAGAATTTTCTTGCGTAATCGAATATTTTGCGGCGTTATCTCTACATACTCATCATCCTCAATATACTCTAAAGCTTCCTCTAAACTCAACTCCTTAGGCGGTATTAAATCGATTGCTTCATCTGCTGAACCAGAACGCATATTATCTAACTTCTTCTCCTTACAGATATTAATATCTAAATCACTCTGCCGGGAGTTAGCCCCCACAATCATACCCTTATAGACTTTCATCCCCGGCTTCACGAAGATAATACCGCGTTCTTGAGCATTAAAGATTCCAAACCGGGTTACTTCACCTTTTTCTGTAGCAATTAAAGAACCATTACGCCGGCTCTCTATCTCACCAGTATGAGCTCCATAGTGGGAGAAGGAGTGATTAATAATCCCTTCCCCTTTCGTTAAAGTTAAGAAGTTCGATCTAAAACCAATTAGCCCCCGCGCTGGTATCTCAAACTCTAATCTAATCCTACTGGCACTTAGATGAGTCATATTCTGCATTTCACCGCGGCGCTGACCGACCTCTTCCATAATCGCTCCCATAAATTCTTCGGGAATGTCGATTACTAACTTCTCATACGGTTCTAACTTCTGACCATTTTCTTCTTTTATAATCACATCAGGCTTAGAGACCTGGAATTCATAACCTTCGCGCCGCATCGTCTCAATTAAGACTGATAAATGAAGTAGTCCTCGACCAGCAACTCGCCACGTATCAGGGCGATCAGTTTCATTCACCTCTAAAGCTACATTACTCTCTAATTCTTTTTCGAATCTCTCCTCTAGATGGCGTGAAGTTAAGAATTCACCTTCCTGACCTGCCAGTGGACTATCATTGGTAGTAAAAGTCATTGTTAAGGTTGGTTTCTCAATCTCAATAAACGGTAGCGGCTCAGGATCTTCTACATCAGCAATCGTTTCTCCGATATTAATCTCTTCTAATCCGGCAATTGAGACAATATCGCCTGCTTGAGCCTGATCAACCTCTTTCTTACCTAAACCAAAGTATTTATATAGTTCATTAACTCGGTCGGTCTCAATCTCACCATCTCCACGGCAGACTGAAACTAAAGCTCCATTCTCTACTTGACCACGCAGTATCTTACCTACAGCTAAACGCCCCACATAATCATTATATTCAATCGTTGTCACTAACATCTGCAATGGGCCATCTAATTCAACCTGTGGTGGTGGAATCTCTTCTATAATCTTCTCAAATAAA
>JBNJEL010000104.1:0-5333 GCA_051745835.1 Bacillota bacterium | reverse complement strand
GATTAATGAAGAAAACAATAAAGTAAGGTATTACCTTAATTGTAGTACCGCAAAGGAGGAAAATTTATGAAATTCAACCGACATAAATGTTTAGTTATTATATTATTAATTTTTAGTTTTGTGCTAGGAGTTTCAGCAGCTAGTTATGCTGTGGATTTAACTGTTGTTTCCAATAACGGAAGTGTAGATTATGATGATGGTACTAATAGTGAAACAATAGTTAGTGAGGCTGAGGCGCAAGATACTATCACGGGATATGCAGATGGTGATACTGTAGAATTAACTGCTAATGCAAGTGCTGGTTATCAGTTCATTGGCTGGATTGATGGCAATGGTGATGCTATCCTTGATAATACTCCAACTAATAATCCAGTTACAATTACTATGGGTTCTAGTGATAGAACAATTCAAGCTATTTATTTATCAGGGAACAGCTCTAATTATGGCAGCTTTGATTATGATGATACGAACTTTCCTGATATAGAATTAATAGGAAATGCTGATGATGGTTTTGAATTTGATAATTGGACAGGAGATGTGCCAACAGATCAACAAAACCAAAATCCAACAACGATTACTATGGATGGCGATAAAAGTGTCACGGCTAATTTTAGAAAAGGAACAGTAAGCAATTTTACAATTGGGCCAAGTTATCTTGTGTTTAATACTGGAACTAGAGAGTATGATTTTAGACCAGAGGCAAACAATGAAGAAGGTATTAGTGAAGATGTAGAACTGGATTTTGAATTTAGTACGAATGCTTCCAATATTTATTTAGTTAGAAAGGGTTCTACTACTGCGATATCTAGCGCAGGAGTAGGAGAAAGCTCAGGAGCTCTGTATTATAAAACTGCTAATCAAAATGTAGTGTTAACTAATAATGGTCTGTCAAGTTTAGAATTGGGGGAGACCTTTGAAGTTAGATTAGGTTCTACTAATGGACCTGTGTTAGTTACCTTTACGATTAAAGGAGCTTATCCACAACCTAAAATTGAGGTTTCTTTAGATGGGCATTCTCAATATGGTGTTTTAGACCCAGATGAAGTGTATTTTGTAAAAGAAAAAGATAATTTAAGTGTTGATATTACTGCTAACTCTGATTTATCTAATCAACAGCAAGTAAATTCTATTCTATCTACTAAACCAGAGTTTTTAGGAGCAGATGTGGATTTGACTAGTTTAACTTGGGAAGATATTGATGACAGCAGCAATATTGATGAAGTTCTAAATGGAAATTTAGAAGATAAGTGGAGAACAGATAGTTATACTGATAATGATAATTGGGAAATGGATGATGATCCTTTTGTTAATGCAATTAATAATATAGGAGAGGGATTAACTGTTGCGGCTGTAAGAATGAAAGCTTATGCTTTAGGAGCTAGGGAATATGCTGATCAAATGTATTATTTTGCCTTAGATAGAGGGAAACCTGAAGTAACTAGTGTTAATCCTGGGGTTGATTTAGAAGAATTATCAGGTGAAACTGCAGAGAATCAGAGAGATTTAGTAGATACTAATGCTGCAGATAGTGATGAACCCTATATTAAATTAACATTTGATGAAGCTTTATCTGGAATTGATACCGACACTTTAGAAATTCGAGGAATTAAAGTAGATGATGGTAAAAGTATAAATGAGATAGTAACAGATTATAGAACAGATTATGACCAAACTTTTGATAATAATGCTGACCAATATTTTGAATTGATTGATTATGACCAACAAGCAGATGAAGCTACAATTTTACCTAAGACTGCTTTAGATGAGGGGAGATATGTGGTTCGAGTTACTGTCCAGGATGAAGCAGGTAATATTAATGATAATGATGGTAATGATGGTGATGATAGCACTAGAGGATATACGTTTTTATTAAAAATAGATAATAATCAGCCAATCATCAATAATATAACCATCCGTGATGATAATGGTATAGAAACAGATAATATCATCAGTACTGAGGGAGGAAGATTGCAATTTGATGTTCATAATTCCGAAGAATTGCGTTACCAAGTGCGAGCAAGAGCTGATGTTGGTAATACCTGGACGTATAAAACTGAAGATAAGTTAGATAATAAAACAAAATTTATTAATCAAACCTTTGCTGATTTAGGAGTTACTTTAGAAGATGGAACTTATGAAGTAATTATGGTAGCAGATGATATTAAGATACAAGATGAAGTGGTTAGTGCTATTGAAGAGATAGATACTGATGCAGAGTCTGATATTGAAGCAGAAGTTGAAACAGCAATAGAGGCTGCTCTAAATGACCAAGGTTTGCGTTTGGATGATGCCAGAACTGAGGTTAGAGCTTTTAGATTTGAAGTTGATGGGACTCCACCAAGCATTAAGGATATTAGATATATTACTCCTGATAATCAAGAGGTTGAACCTGATGGTGATGGTAGTTTTGGTGTTTTATATACTCGAACTCCAGTTTTTCAGGTTACAATTAGTGACCAATCAAAATTAGAGGATCCAGATATTGATATTGGTGGTTTTTCAGCAGGAGTGATTAAAGAGGAAACTAGTGAAGAAAACGGGGAAAAAGTTAGTAAAATCCAATTTACTCCTAATACTCCTCTAGATGATGGGATGTATAGTATTCAAATTGATATAGAAGATAAATGGGGGAACCTAGAGAGCAAAAGCTATGATAATATATTTGAAGTGCAGAATGTAGCTACAGATATTAATTTCAGTATAGATCCTGGTGATAGATTGAGTATTAAAGAAGCATCAGCGATAGAAGTTAGTTTGCCGGAGGATAAAGATTTAGATAAAAGTACTTTACAAGTAGAAATCAATGGTAAAGTGATAATTAATGGTAAATCTAAGGTAGCGGATGCTAATGATTTTGAAGTGATTCCTTTTAATGATTGGGATAGATTTATTATCTTTGCAGCTTATCCTTTATCTGTAGGAAGAAATGAATTAAGAGTTACCGTTGAAGATCAAGTAGGGAATCAAACCTGGAATAGTGTTGCATTTACAGTGGATAATTATCGCGAAGGATTTGGCTTTGGTAGATTAGGCAAATTCCTATTAGAAAAAGCTGATAAATTAAATTAAGTAGTGTCAGTAAGGGGGGGATTAGTTTGAAGAATAAAATTATAAGCATCTGCATAGTAATGTTAATTTTACCTCTGCTAGCGGGTTGTTTAGTAAAAGATCAATCTACGTCTATGATGAGTAATGAAGATAAATCAGAGGTGAAGACGAAAGCGAGACAGTTGACTGATGATTTTTTCAAATATAATACCTATGATCAAGATACTAACAATAGTTATAATGCGCAAGAATTACTTGATTTATTTAAGGAAGATTTAACGGGAGATGTGGTGATTATTGACCCGATTATGGGTGGGGATTATGGAAAAAGTTTTGCCACTTTAAAGAGCGAATTAAATCGTAAAGAGACTTTGTTTGAAGCTTTTGAAGCACAGTTAACTAATTTAGATTATGACAGTTATAAATTAACTTTTGATTATGAGATTGTTTTCATTGAAGATAATATTGATTCCTATACAGCTCGTTATAGTGCTAAATTTCAAGTTTTTGAAGAAATAGATGGGGAGAAAATACCTACTCCTAGTGGAGTTCCTGAGGGCGTAACAGATAATGGAATAATCACTTTTGAGTTAACTAATGAGTCGCGGGGATGGAAAATAGAGAGGATGGAAGTTGACTTTAGAGAAATAGGAGAAATAAGTCTTTAAAACTTAGTCAAGGGGCCAAAAAATGAAACAATTAATAATATTAGGATTAGTTTTATCTTTGCTGTGTTCTGTTAATCTAGTTAGTCAAGCTAGTTATTATGATGTTAAATTTAATATTGGGGAACATACTAGTGATATTAACAATCAACTATATTTAGATTATCAAGGACAGACTGAAAATTATGATGTTACAACAGAATTAAGAGTGGATAAAGACTACCGCTTTTTATCGGGGAGACGTTATGAAGATGATTGGGAATTAAATGATTATTTGATGACTATTAGTAATCAGCAGAGGACTATAGAAGTAGGAGAAACAACAGCAAAAAGTCTCTCGAACTTTGTGGCTTCAGATTCTTTAGTAGGGGTTTTAGCCCAACAAGATAATTATAATTTGTGGTATGGTAAGCAGTCTAACCAAGATTTTGTGTTTGGAGGATCTAGCAGTGGTTTAAACCGTTTAGGATTTAGTTATGATGGGAAGCGGAGGCAGTTTAGTTATCAATATCAAGAGGAACTAGTGACAGACCGCCATTATCTAGCTTATCAAGATGGTTATAAATTATCTAGCTTTGACTTATTAGTAGATACCGCTGTTGCAGTTACCGAAGAAGAAATAGGTCCAGTAATTGGTCTTAATTTATCTTCCTGGTATCAAGGGATTAGCTATCGTTGGAAGGCTAATTATTATACTCCAGAATTTCAAGAGATAGAACAAAGTATTTTTAGTAGTGGGAAGTATGATTTAAGTTTAGAAACTTACCAAAAATTAGGGCAGAGGTATATTTTAGAAAATAATATTAAATATAGCGAAGATAATTTAGATAATAGTCAAAATATGACTAGTCGCGAATGGGAATTAAATAATACTTTAAGTTATTTTGCTCCTAATTATAATCGCTATCATTTAGGAGTGGATTATCGGATTTATAATTATAGTGATAATAAATTGGAATTAAGTTTGAATGGGGAATTAAAAAAGTTAGAGTTTGATATAAATTATACTCAAGCTCAAGAACAAGAAATTTATTTAAGCTTAGATTATCAAAAAGGACCCTTTGATTATTTTTGTAGTTATAGAGCTGATGAGAATCAAAATTCTTGGGATCATGATGCCGAAGTAGAAGTTGCCTATGATAAACAGTTAAAGGATGATTTGAATTATAATTCTATAGTTAATGTATCTTATTTTAGTGATGATTATCGGATTAATCTAACTCAAGGATTGCGCTATCAAATTAAAGAAAATCAAGATTTAGGAACAAGATTAAGCTTAAATCATTATTTTGGTAGTGATGATCTAACTAAACGGGTAATAGTTGATTATAAATACAAATTTTAAGAAGTCCTACTTAACTGACAATAGTTAGTTAGGTAGGAAACTTTATTTTTTGGTTAAGAATATTTTCTTCTTTAAACTAAGGAGTAGTTTTTATATAATAAAAGCAGTAACTAGTAATTAGTAATCAGTAATTAGTAATCAGTAAAGAGTGATGAGTAAAAGCAGTAATGAGTAATCAGTAAAGAGTGACAAGGAAAAGCAGTAAAGAAAAAAAGATAAAAAACAGTAAAGAGTAATAACAGAAAAATGCAATTATAAATAATTTATTATAATAA
>JBNJEL010000103.1:0-5405 GCA_051745835.1 Bacillota bacterium | reverse complement strand
TTAGATTGTAAACCTATTATTTTGTTATGTTAACAATGTTAGATTGATTATAATAAGGAGTTTAGTTATGAGATTAGTACTTTTATTTCCTGGTTGGGGTACAGCACCAGAGCTTTATAATAAGTTAGATTTAGAGGAATCTGAAGTCTTAACAGTTTATTTGTTTAACCAGCAAGAGATATTAAGAGAGGTTAATCAACGAGAGCCAACAGAGATAATTCTGTTTGGTTGGTCTTTAGGAACGCTGATGGCGCTTGAATATTTATCAATTTTAGATGTAGATAGATTGATTTTATTAGCACCAACACTTTACTTTTTAGAGAATCAACCGCGGGCAATTGTTAGACGAATGTTAAAGAATCTAAGGCGGGATAAGCTGGGGGCTTTAATTGAGTTTAGTCAACTTAATTTCTATCGGGAATTTATATTAGAGGATTACTTAACAGAGTATCAAAGTAAGTTAGAGCAATTAGATGTGGATTATTTAGAAGAAGGATTAAAGCGCTTAATCGTTACTGACTTACGAGAGTTGGAACAAATTAGAGACATTGAACCGTTGATTATTACTGCTAGTGAAGACGAGATTATTACTAATCAAAGCTCTAAGCGAGTAGTAGAGAAGTTTGAGTCAGTTACTTATCATCAACTTGAGCAG
The DNA here is from genome assembly GCA_051745835.1 of Bacillota bacterium. Classification (GTDB taxonomy): domain Bacteria; phylum Bacillota; class Halanaerobiia; order Halobacteroidales; family Acetohalobiaceae; genus JBNJEL01. The sequence goes on along the minus strand of JBNJEL010000103.1, from coordinate 4,750 downwards.
TGTGGTCATAATCTAATCTACGAAGCTAACGAGGAAGTAAATAGATTAATAAGGGGTTATTTAGATGATTGAGAAGGAAGTGGTGAAGCAGAACTTTTCGCGGGCAGCAACTACTTACGAGCAGTATGCTACTGTACAGCGTGAGATGGCTGATAATTTAGAGCAGTATCTGCCGGCTAGCGAAGAGGTGGATAGTATCTTAGAGATTGGAGCAGGTACGGGATTATTTACTGACTTGATAGTTGATCGATTTAGAGAAGATAATTATTGGTTAGTCGATATTTCTCCGGCAATGATTGCTAAGTGCAAGGAGAAGTTTAAAGATTATGAGCAGCTAAATTATCTAGTAGCCGATGGTGAAGAGCTTAAGTTAGAGCAGAGATTTGATTTAATTGTCTCTAATGCTACTTTGCAGTGGTTTAATGATTTAGAGAGGGGATTATTAAATTTGCGGAAATTATTAAATCCCGCGGGAGAGTTTCACTTCTCTACTTTTGGTGTTGATACTTTCTGTGAGTTGAGGTCATCACTAGCTCAATTAGATGGTGCTTATGATTACTCTCAATCCTTTGTCAGTGTAGCAGAATTAAAAGAGATGGCTAGCCAACAGTTTAGCCAAGTTGAGATTAGAGAGGAGAAGTATCATCAGTATTTCGATCGAGTGCGAGATTTTTTGCGGGCGACTAAGAAGTTAGGAGCTAATAGTGCTCGAGCAGATAAGCCACTGCTAACGCCTGCTAAGCTACGAGAGTTAGAAGCTAATTACAGAGCAGATTATTCTCAGGGAGAGCAAATTGTCGTCACCAATCATCTATTATACGTTAGTCTTAAAAAATAAGTTAGAAAGAAGGGATAATTATGATTACAGAGTTAAAAGATAGAGTCTTATCCGGAGGAGAGATTACGCCAGAAGAAGCAAAGTCCTTATTTGAGCTAGGCGAAGGTCAGTTAATGTCCTTATTAGCAGCAGCCAATGAGATTAAAGAACACTACCAAGGTAAGAAGGTCGATCTCTGTTCAATTGTGAGTGCTAAGGCGGGTAACTGTTCTGAGGATTGTGCTTTCTGTGCTCAATCAGCCCACCACGATACGGAAGCGGTGACTTATCCATTATTAGATGAAACAGAGATCTTAAAGCGAGCGAAAGAGGTTGAAGCTGAAGGTGCTGAACACTTTGGCTTAGTAACTAGTGGGCGAGGTGTGATTGATGATCAAGAGTTTGAGCAGATTATTAAGATTATTGAGCGGATTAAGGAGGAGACTTCGTTAGAACCTTGTGCTTCGTTAGGTACATTGGATGAAGCTCGTGCTGATCGTTTGGCAGAGGTGGGCTTAAAACGCTTTAATCATAATTTAGAGACTTCTGCTAGTCATTTTGCTAAGATCTGTACTACTCATACCTACAAGGAACGCATGAAGACAGTGAAGTTACTCAAGGATCGTGATGTAGAGGTCTGTTCGGGAGGAATTATCGGCTTGGGTGAAAGTTATGAAGACAGAATTGAGTTAGCCTTTACTTTAAAGGAGTTAGGCGTTGATTCAGTGCCGATTAATATCTTAAATGCAGTGGAGGGTACACCGTTAGCTGATGAACCTGCAGCACAACCGATGGAGGCTTTGCAGACCGCAGCTATCTTTAGATTTATCCTACCAACGAAGGTCATCAAACTCTGTGGTGGTCGCGAAAAAAACTTAGGCGACTTACAATCACTGAGTCTCTTATCGGGAATTAATGGGCTCTTAGTTGGTAATTATCTGACTACGGATGGTCGAGCAATTGCAGAAGATATTGCCATGATTGAGGATTTAGGTTTAGAGAGTTAATTGTCGATGAGAGGTGATGAGATGAAGGATTGGCAGGAAGAGTTAGCCGAACTTAAAACAGCAGGACGTTACCGCACTTTAGAGCAGTTAAGTAGTGCTCAAGCTCCTAGAGTCAAGCAGGGTAGTGAGGGGCTAATCATGTTGGCGTCTAATAATTATTTAGGTTTGACGACTAATAAGCAGGTGCAAGCCCGAGCTAAAGAGGTAATTGAAGAGTACGGTACTGGGGCTGGTGGTTCGCGACTGACTACGGGTAATTATGATCTCCACGAAGAGTTAGAAAGCAGACTAGCCGAGTTTAAACAGACTGAAGCAGCTCTACTATTTAATACCGGTTATATGGCGAATTTAGGAGTGTTGACTACAGTCGTAGGTAAGGGCGATTTAATTATTGCTGACCGCTTAAGTCACGCCAGTATTATTGATGGCTGTCGATTGAGTCAGGCGCGTTTGATGGTTTATCCTCATAATGATCTGGAGAAGTTAGAACAGATTTTAGAGCGGGGCAATAAGCGTTATGAGCGCATATTAATTGTGACCGATGGGGTCTTTAGTATGGATGGTGACTTAGCGAAGATACCAGAGATTATTGAGCTAGCTAAGCAGTATCAGGCGTTAGTAATGGTAGATGATGCTCACGGTACCGGAGTTTTAGGAGCTAGTGGACGAGGTATTAGAGAGTATTTTAACTTGGCAGGTGAGATAGATATCTTAGTAGGAACTTTAAGTAAAGCCTTAGCTAGTGAAGGTGGTTTTGTCGCCGGCAGTCAGACTTTGATTGATCTATTACGCAATAAGGCGCGTTCTTTTATCTACTCGACAGCTTTAGCTCCTTCGGTGGTAGCTACTAGCTTAGCAGCACTTAATTATCTAGACCAACACTCTGAATTAGTAGACCAGTTGTGGACTAAGATTGAGTATCTTAAGTCCGGCTTGGATGAATTAGGTTATCAGTTATTACCGAGTCAGAGTGCTATTATTCCCATCTTGATTGGCGGTGAAGCTAAGACGATGAAATTAAGTAAGCGATTATCAGCAGCCGGAATTATGGCACCAGGAATTAGACCGCCGACGGTACCTGAAGGTAGTTGTCGGATTCGTACGACAGTGATGGCTAATCATAGTCGCCAAGATTTGGATAAGGCAGTGGAGGCTTTTGCTAGAGTAGGAGCTGAGTTGGAGCTAATTTAATCTGATGAGAGGTGAGAGTATGGGACAAGGAATCTTTGTAACAGGGACAGATACAGATATCGGAAAGACAGTGATTACAGCAGGTTTGGTAGCAGCATTGCGCCAAGAGGGGTATGATACGGGAGTGATGAAGCCCTTTCAAAGTGGGGCAATTGAAGGCGAAAATGAGTTATTAGCACCTGATTTGGAGGAAGTATTAGCAGTAACTGATTTAGAGCGGACAGATTATGAGTTGATGAATCCAATTCGCTTGAAAGCACCACTAGCTCCTAGTGTAGCAGCTAAGTTGGCAGGTGAAGAGATTGAGATTGGAGAAGTAGAGTCAGCTTATCAGCAGTTACAGAAAGAGTATCAGAACTTAGTTGTAGAAGGAGCAGGCGGATTGATGGTGCCCTTAGCTGATGACTTCTTAATTCCTGATTTGGTTAAATTATTGGATTTGTCGATTGTAATTGTCGCCCGACCGAACTTAGGGACAATTAATCATACGGTCTTGACGGTGAAGATGGCAGAGAATTTAGGTCTGGAAGTAGCTGGGATCATCATTAATGGATTGCGTGAGGATGAAATGGGAGTAGCAGAGGAGACTAATCCGGAAGTGATTGCGGAACTAACCGATGTACCGATCTTGGGTGTAGTACCTTATGTTCCTGACTTAGAATCAGATATTACAGCAGGAGATGTAGGAGCATTAGTAGCCGAGTATGTTGATTTAACGGTGATTAAAGATTATTTAGCTTAAGGAGGGTTTGTAATGAGTGAAGAATTATCATTATTAGAGAAAGATAAGAAATACTTATGGCATCCCTTTACTCAGATGAAGGAGTGGGTTGCTGATGAGCAATTAATTATTGAACGCGGCGCAGGAATTAAATTATATGATACGGAAGGTAATGAGTATTATGACGGTGTGTCATCAATCTGGCTGAATGTCCATGGTCACCAGAAAGAAGAGTTAGATGAGGCCTTGAAGGAACAGTTAGACAAGATTGCCCATTCGACAATGTTAGGCTTGTCTAATCAGCCGGCAATTGAGTTAGCTGAGAAGTTAGTGGAATTAACACCGGAGGGCTTAAATAAGGTCTTCTATTCTGATAGCGGTTCTACGGCGGTAGAGATTGGGCTAAAAATGGCGTTTCAGTATTGGCAGCAGTTAGAGGAAGATTATGGCAGCAAGCAGAGGTTTATTACTCTAAGTAATGCTTATCACGGTGATACTATTGGCTCAGTCAGTGTCGGTGGGGTAGACCTTTTTCATCAGACTTATAAGCCGCTTTTATTTAATAGCTTACAGGCTCCTTCCCCTTACTGTTATCGTTGTCCTTGTGGTGAAGAGGAAGGAGACTGCAACTTTAGCTGTCTGAAAGAATTAGAGGAGTTAATGCAGGAACATCATCAGGAAGTAGCAGCCTTAGTAATTGAGCCGTTAGTCCAAGGGGCTGGGGGCATGATTACGGCTCCGGAAGGTTACTTAGCTAAGGTGCGGGAATTATGTACTAAGTATAATATCTTAATGTTAGCTGATGAGGTAGCAGTTGGCTTTGGAAGAACGGGTGAGATGTTTGCCTGCCAGCAGGAAGATGTAGAGCCGGATATTATGACGGTAGCTAAGGGAATTAGTGGTGGTTACCTACCAATTTCAGCGACGTTAACTACTGATGAGATCTATGATGCTTTCTATGATGATTATGAGACTCAAAAGACATTCTTCCACGGTCACTCTTATACCGGTAAT
>JBNJEL010000102.1:0-5648 GCA_051745835.1 Bacillota bacterium | reverse complement strand
ATAATGATGTATTAGTAGACTTAGAAACTAATACTGTTGACAACCAGTTATTTATTAATGAAGGTATTTCTACAAGCGATATAGTTAATATTAATTATGATTTAATTAAATATGTTAAAGATAGATTAGGTCATGATAGAAGATATGCTATAGATTATACTAAGATAAAAAGAAAATTAGGATGGAAACCTAAAATAAATTTTAATCGAGGGATAAGAAAAACAGTTAAATGGTATTTGAAAAATCAAGATTGGATAAATAATGTGATTAAAGGGAGAGGTAAAATTGTATAAAGATTTTATTAATTTAGCAGAATTAGAAAAACAAATTAATTTTAATTTATCCGTTCATTATGGAATAATAGAATATTTATCGAATTATAGTACAGAAGAAGGGTGGAGTATGAGAGGAATTTCTGGTAGAGATATGTTTATATCTGATTATTTTGAATACCAAAAAAATAAAATAAAAAAATTAAAGAGAAGTTTAGATAATAATAAAAAACTCAAGAAAAAAGTAGATGATTTTCTAGATGAGTGTATGAATTTATTTAATGCTTTTCTTACGGATAATGAACAAATTACTAATAAGTATTTACAGAAAGAATTCTACTTTATATTAGGTTGTCCACGTACAGGAGGAACATTCATGCTTAAAGAAGTGAGTAAAGCTTTTAACTATTCGCATGATAATTATTATATGTCTTTAATGCATGATGGGATGCCTAATATGAATTATCAAATTAATAATGGTTTAAATTGGAGAAAGCCTGAAAATTATTATTATATATTATTTCAGTTATGTCAATTTTTAGTTTATGTAAATAGGGAAGTAGATAGTAAATATATAGCTAAAAAAACTGAATTTGAAAAGTATATACAGCTTGTTGATCATATTTTTGGTGATCAAGCTCATTATATTGTTACAGTTAGACATCCAGCAGCAGTTAATGCTTCTAGAATGGAAACAGGTGCTGCAGGTAAAACTTGTGATGATGTGAAAACAGAAATGAAAAGAAGCCTTTATATTTGGCAGACAGCTTATAGTGAATTAGTTCGAGATGGATTGCCTAAAGGAGAAGTAGTTCCAGTTCTTTTTGGATCGCAAATGGATAGATTTTTAGATAGATTTTTTGATAAATTTAATTCTAATTATGAACAAGATAGATGTAAAGTAACTTCTAGAGATTATAATTATGATATCTGTAATGGTGAAATGGTATTAAATACAATAGAAAGAGTTAGAAAATTATGGGAGTTACAAGGTGTTGAATTCCCAGTTCCAATACAGATATTATAATTTTAAATAATATGGAGTGGTTTACTTGAAAGGAATAATATTAGCTGGAGGTTCCGGAACGAGATTATATCCAATTACACAAGGAGTATCGAAGCAGTTATTACCAATTTATGATAAGCCGATGATCTATTATCCTTTATCTATATTAATGTTAGCAGGAATTAAAGAAATATTAATTATCTCTACATCTAAGTCACTACCATTATATCAAGATTTATTAGGGGATAGAAGTCAGTTAGGTATTTCTTTTTCTTATGCTGTACAGGATGAACCTAATGGAATTGCTGAAGCGTTTATTATTGGTGAAGATTTCATTGGTGATGAGGAAGTAGCTTTAATCTTAGGGGATAATATACTTTATGGTCAAGGATTAACAGGAATGCTAAGAGAAGCTAAGAAGATACAAAAAGGTGGAGTGATCTTTGGTTATGAAGTTAATGATCCTTCTGCTTTTGGTGTAGTTGATTTTAATCAAGAAGGGAAGGTTACTTCATTAGAGGAAAAACCTGCTAATCCTAAATCTAATTATGCTGTACCTGGTTTATACTTTTATGATAATCAAGTGGTGGAGATAGCTAAAAATCTTGAGCCATCTAAACGAGGCGAATTAGAAATTACAGATATTAACAGAGAATATCTAACTAGAGAACAATTAAGAGTGCAACTGTTAGGGCGAGGAATGGCATGGTTAGATACTGGTACTCATGATGGATTACTTAAAGCAGCTAATTTTGTAGAAACTATTCAGAAAAGACAGGGATTATACATATCTTGTATAGAAGAGATAGCTTATAGAATGGGATACATAAATAAAGAAGACTTATTAGATTTAGCTGAGCCGTTATCAAAAACAGATTATGGACAGTATTTAAAGAGTATAGCTAAGAATTAATTTTTAATAAATATAAGGAGGCGAGTAATAGTGAAAGCAATTTTAAATAATAAGGATTTATCTAATCAAAAAGTAGAGACTACAGATTTAGAATCATTAGTATCAGACATAAGGGATGACTTAACTGATGAGATTATTGATCAAATTTATGTTGATGGTCAGGAAGTAACAGAAGATGAGTTAATTAATAATTATAATGCTGAAGAAATTTCAGAAGTGAAATTTATTACTAAAAAAAGTATTAATTTAGTTAAAGAAACATTAGAAGAAGCTAACGATTATTTACCTAGATTACAGCAAGGAATTATTGATGTTGCTGATTTGTTTTTAGCAGGTGAGATAGCTACGGGAAATGATAAATTTCAGCTCTGTTTAAATGGTATAGAGTGGTATTCTGATGTTTTAACACAAATTTTATCATTAATATATCAAGATAAAGTTGAAGTAACAGAAATAGAAAAATTAGAAGAGTTTAATGAAATTATTAACCGCGTATTAGTTGAAATGCAGGAAGATAATTTAGAAGAAGTAGCAGAACTATTAAATAGTGAAGTGATAGATTATATAGATGAATTTATTATACTTAACGATCAATTATTATCCAAACTTAAGTAACTAAATTTTAATAAACAAAGGAGGTGAGAGCTAAGATGAAGATTGATGAAATCAGCAGTAGTAAGTCAACTAATAAAGTTAGTCTCGACCGAGTTAAGGATTCACAGCAAGATAATCGTCTAACTAAAGTAAAGCAGAATTTAGAAGCCGAGGAGAAAGCTCAAGAGAAGTCTCGCGAAGCTACTAAGGAAAATGTCGAAGAAGGTATTGAGCAGTTAAACGAAGCAGTGCAGACCTTTCATGAAGACTTACAGTTTGAGTTACATGAAGGTAGTGAGCGGATGATGGCTAAATTAGTCGATCTGAGTGAGCATGAAGTTATTAAAGAGATGCCGCCGAAAGAGATTTTAGATATGTTAGGTAAAATTAAGGATATGGTAGGATTAATCTTAGATGAGAAGATTTAAAGTGAAAATTTTAAACTATTAATCGGGGTTAGCCCCGATTTTTCTTTTAGAAGGAGTGAGACTGATGCATACTAAATCACTTAATCTTTTGGATGTTAATTATCAGTTAGATTTAAAATTAAAGTTGCATTACGGTATTGTCGAATATCTGGCTGGTTATGATCCTCGAAAAGCTTGGCAGATTAGAGGGATTTCAGGGCGGGGCGAGGCATCTCAGAATTATTTTGCTTATCGTCAAGAGAAGATAGAGCAATTACGGCAGCAGTTACAGCAAGATCGAAAGTTACAGCAGCGAGTTGATGATTTTATAGCTGAGACTAAAGAGCTGTTTACTGCTTTGCGTAATGATAAGCAAGGGATTATAAATTCTTATTTAGATAAAGAATTTTACTTTATTTTAGGAGCAGCACGTACTGGCGGTACCTTTATGTTAAAAGAATTAAGTCGCGGTTTAGATTTTCCTTATCGCAACTTACATATGTCTATCTTACATGAACATATGCCAGACTTTGATATCGAAGAGCCTTATCAGATAGGCTGGCGTAAACCAGAAAATTATAATTATCTTCTCTTCCAATTAGCCCAATTTTTAGTCTATATTAAACGTCAGATCCCTAATCATAACTATGTAGTTAAGAAGACTAGATTTAGTAAGTGTTTACAGTTAATCGATCATATTTTTGGTCAAAAGGCTCATTATATTGTCACAGTTCGTCATCCGGCAGCGATTAATGCTTCCCGCATTGAATCAAAAGCTACAGGAGCTGTGGAAGATAATGCTAAATTAGAGGCAAAGCGGACTCTATACTTATGGCAATCTCTTTATCAAGAATTAGTGCGGGATGGTCTACCGCAAGGAGAGATTATTCCGGTACAGTTTGGGCCAGCAATGGATCAATTTTTAGATGACTTCTTTACTGAACATAATTCATCACTGACTCCAGAGCAGTGTAGAATTACTGAACGTGATTATGATTATGATTTTTGGACTAGCGAATTTGTGGTTAACTCGATGGAGTGGGTAAAGTTAGCTTGGCAGTTTCATGAGTTGGAATTCCCGCTACCTGAAAAGATATTATAGCGATAAAAGATAGATAGGATAAAGTTACAGTAATTATCAACTTTATCCTATTTAACTGGTTAACTAGATTACTATTTAGCTATTAGAACCGGCACTTTAGAGTGGCGAATAACTTTATCACAAGTACTACCAATTAAAACTCGCTGAACATTACCTCTTCCTTTATCTGCCATAACGATCAGATCGTAATCTTCTTCGTCTGCTACATCACAGATAATATTAGCGGGGCTGTCTTCTGATTTAATAACCTTCTCTGCTTCTAAGCCTGCTGCTTGTAATTCTTCTTCGGCTTCGGATAGTATCTTCTCGGCATTTTCATATACTTTTTTGTGTTGTACTTCTACAATTTCGTCTAACTGTTCTTTATCGATAGAAGACTGGTAGGCATAGCCAAAAGGCCCAATTGCGTTATCGAAGATTGGTTCAGTTATTACATTGATTAAGGTTAGTTCAGTATCTGAATCTGCTACTGCTATCGCCTGTTTAACTGCTCGATGAGAGTGTTCAGAACCATCAACTGCTACTAAGATTTTTTCCATTTCTATCCCCTCCAATTTTATCTTTTAGTGTTATAGATTACTTTCTATACTTATGTCGAAATCCCTTTTTAAATATTCAGAATATTTGAAAATTATTATAAAATCTGTAGTTAAAGCTCTCTTTATGATATAATATTATTAAATTAAAAGTGAGGGGATACAAGATGGCAGATCAAGAAGCAATTTCCGAGATTGAACGACAGGTTGATCTCTATCAAGAACTATTAGAGTTGCTTAAAGAAGAGCGAGAATTACTCCATCAAGAGGTAGACACATCCGAAATTGAAGATAAGAAGCGAGAGATTAAGGATGAGATTGCCCAGATTAATACTAAGTTGGATATTAAGCATTCGATTAAGCAGCCTGATAAGTTGAGATTAATTAGTGATAGTGAGGTAGAGAAGTTAAATCAATTAAAACCAACTTTAAAAGAAGTCTATCAATTACAGGTAGCGAATGAGGAGTTAACTAAGTAGTTATTTGCTCTTGCAATTTTAAGTAATTAACATTATAATATAGATAGTATATTTACTTAGGTCTGTGGTTGAAAGTTGATGCCAGTCGCAGGCAAAGCAATCCACGTAAGGTAATCAAAATGATTACTGATCATGGTGCGGTTTAGAAGTTAGTCTTGCCTAGTTAGCTAATTAATTGACTAGAGAGAAGTAGTAGTAGGAGGTAACCCCTGAAGCGAATCTTCCAGCAAGCGAATGTGGGGGCAAAAACCAGGTCAGCTAAGTAAATATCAGAGCAATAAGGGAAGTGCACACTGTTAAGTTGTGCACTTTTTTTGTTTGTTAAATATAAATCAGAGC
>JBNJEL010000101.1:0-5829 GCA_051745835.1 Bacillota bacterium | reverse complement strand
AGCAGATATGTTGAGTCCAGGAACTGCTTTATATACAGTAATTTATGCTTTACTGATTATCTTTTTTACGTACTTTTATACAGCTATTCAGTTTAATCCACGAGAAGTTGCTGAAAATATTAAACAGAATGGCGGCTTTATTCCTGGTCGACGTCCAGGTAAACCGACAGCTCAGTACTTGGATCGAATCTTAACTAGAATTACTTTAGCTGGAGCGATCTTTTTAGCTGCTATTGCAGTTTTACCTAACTTTGTGATGTCGCTGACTGGTATTCAAGTTAGATTTGGCGGCACAGCTTTGTTAATTGTAATCGGTGTAGCACTACAGACTATGAAGCAGATCGAGACACATCTGTTACAGAGACATTACCAAGGATTTATGGAATAAGTTTGATCGATTAAGTCTAAAGGAGTGATTATAAGGTGCATATAATTTTAGTAGGGCCTCCTGGTGCTGGTAAAGGTACTCAAGCTGCTAACTTAGTAGAAGAGTTTGATGTACCACATATTGCTACTGGAGATATCTTCAGAAGCGCAATTAAAAATGAGACGCCTTTAGGTCAGAAGGCAAAAGAGTATATTGACCAAGGACAATTAGTACCTGATGAAGTAACTATTGGCATTGTAGAAAATAGATTAGCTGATGATGACTGTCAAGCGGGCTTTATTCTAGATGGTTTTCCTCGTACAGTTGGGCAAGCAGATGCATTAGAAGATATTTTAGCTGATCTTGCAATTGAATTAGATGCTGTCATAAATATTGCAGTAAGTGATGAAGAAGTAATTAGAAGATTATCTGGACGTAGAGTCTGTAGTGAGTGCGGTAGAAGTTATCATCTTGACTTTAATCCTCCTGAAAACGAGGGAGTCTGTGATCAATGTGGCAGTCAGTTATATCAACGCGATGATGATCAACCAGAAACAATTAAAGAACGCTTAGAAGTCTATAAGGAACAGACTGAACCATTAATTAATTACTATCAAGATAAAGGTAAGTTAAAATCGATCGATGGAGAAGCGACTCCTGATCAAGTTTTTGCTAATATCAAACAGGAGTTAGTAGAATGATAGTTCGTAAATCTGAACGGCAATTAAATTTGATGCGTGAGGTAAATAAGTTAGTGGCTAAGACGCATGCTTTCTTAGCTGAGAAAGTTAAACCAGGAATTACCACAGCAGAGATTGATCGATTAGCAGAAGAATTTATTCGTGATCATGATGCTGAACCTGCGTTTAAAGGTTACCGCGGTTTTCCTAGTACTGTCTGTGTAGCTATTAATGAGCAAGTTGTACATGGAATTCCAAGTGCTGATCAACTTAAATCAGGTGATATTATTGGATTAGATTTAGGGGCTAAAAAGAATGGTTATTATGGTGATGCTGCTAGGACTTTAGCTGTTGGTGAAGTATCTGAGACAGCCCAGAAATTAATGCAGATCACAGAAGAATCCTTACTGTTAGGGATTAAAGAAGCAGTAGCTGGAAATAGATTATCAGATATATCGCATGCGATTCAGACTCATGTTGAAGCGGCAGGCTTTTCTGTGGTACGACAATTTGTTGGTCATGGTATTGGTAATGAAATGCATGAGAGTCCACAGATACCAAATTATGGCCCACCGGGTAAAGGTCCCCGTTTAAAACCTGGTATGACATTAGCTATTGAACCAATGGTTAATGTAGGGGGGCATCAAGTGGAGACTTTAGAAGATGACTGGACTGTTGTGACTGAAGATGATGAGTTATCAGCTCATTTTGAGCATACCATTGCTGTGACAGAAGGAGAACCAGAGATTTTAACTGAGCTTTAAATTGCATATTGGTAAAAAATTGTGGTATAATATAATATTGAGATCTAAAGGAGGTTGAGTTTCTTTAATGTCTAAAGAGGATCCGATTGAAGTAGAAGGTACTGTTGTTGAGCCATTACCAAATGCTAAGTTTCGTGTTGAATTAGATAATGGGCATAAAGTTTTAGCTCATGTATCGGGGAAAATGAGAATGAACTTTATTAGAATTTTGCCGGGTGATAAAGTTACTGTAGAGCTATCACCTTATGATTTAAGCCGTGGGCGAATCACTTATCGACATAAATCCTAAACCGGAACTATAGTAATTACTAGGTTTGTAAAAGAGGAGGGTATAGTATGAAAGTTCGACCATCGGTTAAACCTATCTGTGATAAATGTAAGGTTGTAAGAAGGAAAGGTAAGGTATATGTAATCTGTGAAAATCCTAAGCATAAACAGCGACAAGGTTAATCATTAATTATCAAAAAATTGGAGGTGTAAACTTATGGCTCGAATTGAAGGTGTAGATCTACCACGTGATAAACGAGTAGAGATTGGACTGACTTATATCTATGGTATTGGACGGTCTACTGCTCAGACGATTTTAGAGCAGACTGATGTTAATCCGGATACTAGAGTGGATGATTTAACTGAAGAAGAAGTTGCTCAATTAAGAAAAGTAATTGATGAAGAGTGTACTGTTGAAGGTGAATTAAGACGAGAAATTCGTAGTGATATCAAGCGTTTGAAAGATATTGGTTGTTATCGTGGTATTAGACATAAGCGAGGATTACCAGTTAGAGGTCAAAGAACTCAAACTAATGCTCGTACTCGTAAAGGTCCTAAGGAGACTGTAGGAATTAGTAGAGGCTAGTTATAATTAATAAAGCAAGGAGGGAGATTTTTAATGGCTCGGCGTAAACGAAAGAAGAAGGTAAAACATGTAACAAAGGGGCAAGCTCATATACATTCGACTTTTAATAATACGATTGTTAGCTTAGCTGACCAGCAAGGCAATGTTATTTCTTGGTCTAGTGCTGGTAATTTAGGCTTTAAAGGTACAAAGAAGAGTACTCCTTATGCTGCACAGATGGCTGCAGAAGATGCTGCTAAGGAAGCTATGGAACATGGCCTTAAGGAAGTAGAAGTTTTTGTTAAGGGACCAGGTGCAGGTAGAGAAGCTGCAGTACGTGCTTTACAATCTACTGGATTAGAGATTGCTGGAATTAAGGATGTTACTCCGATTCCACACAATGGTTGTCGACCACCGAAACGACGTCGCGTATAATTAATTTAAGTAATTTGATTTGGAGGTGTAATTAAAATGGCAAGAGATACTAAGTCTGTTTGTCGTAAGTGTCGCCGTGAAGGAGAGAAGTTATTTCTAAAAGGTGAGAGATGTTTTTCAGATAAATGTGCTGTTGAACGTCGACCTTATGCTCCAGGTGACCAAGGAAATAGTAGACGTAAGTTATCTGAGTTTGGTGTTCAGTTACGAGAGAAGCAGAAGTTAAGAAGAATTTATGGTGTGACAGAAGGATTATTTAGAAAGTACTTTGAGATGGCGGATAATAAATCAGGAATTACTGGTGAGAACTTTCTACAGATCTTAGAAAGCAGATTAGATAATGTAGTTTATCGGTTAGGTTTGGCTGCTTCTAGAAATGAAGCTAGACAGTTAGTTAGACATGGACACTTTGAAGTTAATGGAGAAAAGGTAGATATTCCTTCTTATTTAGTTAATGAAGGAGATGTTGTAGCAGTTAAGGATTCTAGTAAGGATATGAAGCGGATGCAAGAGATTACTGAGTTTACTGCTCAACAGAATATTCCTGCTTGGTTAGATGTTGATTTAGAGAGTAAAGAAGGTAAAGTATTAAAAGAAGCTACAAGAGAAGATATAGATATTCCGGTACGCGAACAGTTAATCGTTGAGTTCTACTCTAGATAATAATTAAGTAAGGATTTTTACCTCCTGCTTTGATTGGGATAGTTTTGAGTTAGCCCTCAGTTTGATAATAGTAAATTTATGTACTTTAAGGGAGGGATTTAATAAATAATGATCGAATTTGAAAAACCTGCGATCGAGAGAATAGAATCAACTGATGATTATGGTAAATTTGTTCTTTCTCCTCTAGAAAGAGGATATGGTATTACATTAGGTAATTCTTTACGGAGAATTATGTTATCCTCGCTACCAGGAGCAGCTCCTACTTCAGTAAAGATTGAAGGAGTGGAGCATGAATTTTCTACTGTACCGGGAGTAGTAGAAGATGTAACAGATATAATTTTAAATTTAAAGAAGTTAGTCTTAAGAATGGAGTCTGAAGAAGAAGCAGAGACATTACGCTTGAGAGCTTCTGAAAAAGGTGAAGTTACTGCCCAAGAATTTACCGTAAGTGGTAATGTAGAAGTCTTAAATCCTGACTTACACATTGCTACTTTAAGTGAGAATGGTAAATTAGAGATGGAAGTAACAGTAGAAAAAGGTAGAGGTTATGTATCAGCAGAAGAGAATAAAGATGATGAGGAACATGTAATTGGTGTAATTCCAATTGATTCATCTTTTTCTCCTATTGAACGCGTTAACTTTAATGTAGAAGATGTACGGGTAGGTAAGGTGACCGGGTTAGATAAATTAACTTTAGAGCTTGATACTGATGGAAGTATAACTCCAGAAGAAGCTATTAGTTTATCCGCTAAGGTATTAGATGAGCATCTTGACTTATTGATTAATCTCAATGAGGAGATTACTGATGTTGATTTAATGGTAGAAAAGGAAGAAGAAGAGAAAGACCAGATCTTAGAGACTACTATTGAAGAACTAGATTTATCTGTTCGTTCTTCTAACTGTCTTAAAAGAGCTGGGATTAATGATGTAGAAGAATTAGTTGAACAGACTGAAGATGACCTAATGAAGGTGAGAAATTTAGGTAAGAAGTCTTTGCAGGAGATCAAAGATAAGTTAGCGGAATTAGATCTTTCTTTGAAACGACCTGAGATATAAAGTAGTAAAGGAGGGTTAATATGGGACGAAGAAAGTTAAGTCGAAAAAGTGCAGAACGTAAGGCATTACTTAAGAGCTTAATGATTTCTTTATTTAAAAATGATCGCATTGAAACTACTGTTTCTAAAGCTAAAGAGGCACAAAGTTCTGCTGAAAAGTTAATTACTACTGCTAAAGATGATACACGCAATGCTCGTAAGAAGGCAATGGATATTCTTAAAGATAAAGAAGCAGTAACTAGATTATTTGAAGAAGTAGCGCCGAAGTTTTCAGAGCGACCAGGCGGCTATACTAGAGTATTAAAGTTAGGGCCTCGTCGGGGAGATGGAGCTGAAATGGCCGTTTTAGAGTTAGTAGAATAATTTCATATTCTAAATTAGACAGCCAGCTGGATAAACTTTCTTCTATAATGATAACTACGGCCGAAGTTAAACCTATTTCGGCCGTAATATTATTGTTTACAACTGTGGCTGTTTTTTTGTATGATTAAGGGTGAAAATTTATGGAATCATTAATTGATTTAGATGATGTCTACTATAAATATCAGGATCAAAAGGATGATAGCTGGGCAGTTAAAGGTGTTGATTTAGAAGTTAAGCCGGGAGAATTTGTTGCTATTGTTGGTCATAATGGTTCAGGTAAGTCTACTTTAGCTAAGATGCTTAATGGACTCTTAACTCCTAGTCAGGGAGAGATAAGAGTTGATGGTAAGTCGACGAGTGATAAGTCACAGTTATGGGAGATTAGACAGCAGTTAGGAATGGTCTTTCAAAATCCTGATAATCAATTAGTAGCTAATATTGTTGAAGAAGATGTAGCCTTTGGTCCGGAAAATTTAGGTCTACCATCTGCAGAAATTAAGATAAGAGTGCAGGAAGCGTTAGAGCTAGTTAATATGCAGGATTATGCTCGACATGCTCCTCATAAGTTATCGGGAGGTCAAAAACAGCGAGTGGCTATTGCTGGAGTTATAGCTATGCGTCCTGATTGTTTAGTTTTTGATGAGCCGACAGCCATGTTGGATCCAGTAGG
>JBNJEL010000100.1:0-6025 GCA_051745835.1 Bacillota bacterium | reverse complement strand
CTGATCATGGTGCGGTTTAGAAGTTAGTCTTGCCTAGTTAGCTAATTAATTGACTAGAGAGAAGTAGTAGTAGGAGGTAACCCCTGAAGCGAATCTTCCGGCAAGCGAATGTGGGGGCAAAAACCAGGTCAGCTAAGTAAATATCAGAGCAATAAGGGAAGTGCACACTATTAAGTTGTGCACTTTTTTTGTTTGCTAAATATAAATCAGAGCGACCATTACAGCCGCCCTAATTTATTGGGGTTAACTTTTGGGTTTAGTTTTAAATTGGGGGTTATCTTTATTGAAAAGAAGGTTCTGGTAATCTCTGACCTTTAACGAAGCGGTCAACAATATTTCTCTCATCGCCTAGGTAGATATATCTTTCAATTCTTTCTTCAATGGTTCGTTCATTAACATCTTTGATATTTTGATCATCAATTACTAATGCATCGAACTCATAGCCTGGTTCGAAACTACCAACTTGACCAAAGAACTTGCCGCCGCCTTTAGTTGCTAAGTAAAGTACTTCCTTAGCAGATAGCGGTTCATATTCATGATCAGACTCTACCCACTTTAATTTAGATACCTGAATAGCAGATGTCATCACACTACTCATTGAGATATCATGTCCTCCGGCTACATCACTAGCTAAGCCAACCGGTACGTCATTTTCAGTAATCTTTCTAATTGGAGCAATACCGCTAGCTAAGTCAGTATTAGAGTGTGGACAATGTGAGACGAAGATATTTCGGTCAGCCATCACTTCTATCTCTTCGTCAGTTAGATAGACACCATGTGCCATAACTGTTGGCTGCTGTCCAAAGAGACCAAATTGATCATAGACTGCACCGTAATTTTCTGCTTCCGGATGTAGGTCAGCTACCCAATCGATCTCATTTTGGTTCTCAGAAATATGAGATTGGACAGTGATGTCATACTTGCTAGCTAGTTCTCCTAAGCCTTCCATTAATTCAGCGCTGCACGAAGGCACAAATCGCGGTGTGATAATTGGTTCAATTAGCTCATACTTATCTTTAGTGTTGGTAATGAACTTCTCCGTAGCTGCAAGTGACTCGGCAGTTGTTTCTACTAGATTATCAGGTGAGTTACGATCCATGTTTACCTTACCGACTAACGCACCGAGACCTGCCTGGTTTAGTAGATCCATTAGTAATTCGCTAGACTCGCGATGAATTGTTGCGAAGATAATAGATCTGGTAGTACCATGTTTCCAAAGCTCTTTGACAAAGTTAGTGTACGCTTCTTTCGCATAATCTAGGTCACTGTACTTTGATTCCTCGGGGAAGGTGTAAGTTTCTAACCAGGGTAATAACTCTTTATCCAGTCCTAAGCCGCGGTTAGCAAACTGTGGTGCGTGGACATGAGTATCAATCATACCAGGAATAATTAACTTATCACCGTAGTCTATCACATCTGATTGGTCATATTGGTTAGAAAGTTCTGAGGATACTTCTTTAACTTTGCCCTCTTCATCGACAACAATGTAGCCATTTTCATAGATATCTAATTCGCCAAACTCACTTGTAAATACGATATTACCGTTGTAGATTTGCTCCACTATTTTCAGCCTCCTTAATTAGTTTTGTATTCTATATGTGCATTTTATCACAAAAAGAACAGAATGTTAAGGGGGTTGCATATTTTAATTCTAAGGAAAATTAGTTGTGGGGTGTTCAGCTGATTATAAGCCTTTTGAATATGTAAATCAATCTGGAGAGATAGTAGGTTTTGATGTTGACTTTATGAAAGCAGTGGGTGAAGAGTTAGGAGTAGAGGTTGAATTTGTTGATACCGCTTTTGATGGTCTAATTCCTAGCTTAAAGTCTCAGAAGTTTGATGTCATAGCTTCGGCAATGACAATTACTGATAAGAGAGCTAAAGCGGTGAACTTTACCAATCTTTCTCAATCTTTTTAACATTAGCGCCTTTCTACTTTGTAATGGTCTTTGTAATGACACGATTAGTAAATTATGCGGAAAGGAAGTTAAAGATAAGTGATTAAAATAGATAATTTATCGAAAAGTTTTGGAAGTGATGCGTACTTTAGCTGAGGAAGGTATGACAATGGTAGTAGTTACTCATGAGATGGGCTTTGCTTGTGAAGTAGGAGATCGAATTATCTTTATGGATCAAGGACAGATTGTAGAATCCGATCGACCAGAACAGTTATTTAATGACCTTGAAGAGAATCGAACAGCGGAGTTTTTAAGCAAAGTTCTTTAGTGGTTTAAATTTTCACTCAATTTTGTGAAGGTATTTACAGGTTCTTCGCGAATACCTTATTATAAGAGAAGTTGATAGATCAATGAAGGGAGCTGGTCGGTAATGAAATTTATAATTAGGGGTAAGAGTATTGATGTTACTGATGCTCTAAGGGATTATATTGAAGAGAAGTTAGGTAAGATTGAGCGTTATTTTGATGATTCTTCTTCTATTGAAGCAAGAATTTCACTAGAGGTAGAAAAAGAGAGACATATTGTAGAAGTAACTCTCCATATTGATGGTTTATTGATGCGCGGTGAAGAAGTAACTGGTGATATGTATGCTTCAATCGATGGAGTTGTAGATAAGTTAGAGCGGCAGATTCATAAATATAAGACTAAGATTAATCGGAAGATTAAAGAAGAGCGTCGTCAGTTAAAGCAGGACTTATCACAAGTGGAGAGTGATATCTCCAAAGCAGATGAAGAGGAAGAGGAAGAAGAAGAACCGCAGATTGTAAGAACTAAAAAGTTTGCGATGAAGCCGATGAATCCACAGGAAGCAGCAATGCAGATGGATTTATTAGATCATGACTTCTTTGTTTTCTTCAATTCTAATTCTGAGGAAGTTAATGTAGTCTATAAGCGCCATGATAATACTTATGGTTTAATTGAACCAACAATCGGTTAGTCTAATAGGCTAGTCTGCTTTGAGCAGGCTAGTCTTTTTTTATTGATTTTATTCTTGTTTGCTCTGATTTTCATTGAGTGATATAATTATAATGTGTAAGTAATTTGATTAAAGAGGGTGATTAATAATATGTTGGGTTTTTTAAAACGGCTATTTTTTAAGGATCCTAATCAAAAAGAGTTGGAGCGAATCCAACCGCTGGTGGATCAGATTAATAATTTAGAGCCAGAGATTAGTCAATTAAGTGATGAAGAGTTGCAGGCTAAGACAGATGAGTTTAAGGATCGTTTAGCAGATGGCGCTGAGTTAGATGATTTACTGCCGGAAGCCTTTGCGGTAGTAAGAGAGGCATCGCAGCGTGTAACCGAGGAGAGTTTGCGCCACTATGATGTGCAGGTGATTGGAGCAGTCGTCTTACATGAAGGCAAGATTGCTGAGATGAAGACTGGTGAAGGTAAGACCTTAGCTGCTACGATGCCTGCTTATTTAAATGCTTTAGTAGGTCAGGTTCATATTGTAACGGTTAATGATTATCTAGCTGAACGTGATAGTGAATGGATGGGACAGATCTATGAGTTTTTAGGTTTAGATGTAGGGGTTATCTTAGAAGATCAAGATACTGCACAGCGTCAAGAGGCTTATCAAGCTGATATCGTCTATGGAACTAATAATCAGTTTGGTTTCGATTATCTACGAGATAATATGGCAATTGATGAAGATGATTTGGTACAACGAGAGCTTAGTTTTGCTATCTTAGATGAAGTAGATAGTATCTTAATTGATGAAGCTCGAACACCGCTAATTATTTCTGGACCGGCAGAGTCATCACCAGCACTTTACTATAAATTTGCTGAGTTAGCACCTCGTTTTAAAGCGGAAAGAGATTATGAGGTAGATGAGAAGGCTAATACTGTGACCTTAACCGAAGATGGGATTGCACGAGCAGAAGATCTGTTAGGGATCGATAATCTATACTTAGATGAGAATATGGATTTACATCGTCATTTGAAGTTAGCCTTACAGGCACAGGCTTTGATGAAACGTGATGAAGATTATATTGTTAAAGATAATGAAGTGCATATTGTTGATGAGTTTACAGGACGGCTAATGACTGGACGTAGATTTGGTGAAGGACTCCACCAAGCTATTGAGGCTAAAGAAGGCGTTGATATTCAGCGTGAGACTCAGACTTTAGCTAGTATTACCTTTCAGAACTTCTTTCGGATGTATGATAAGTTAGCAGGGATGACTGGTACGGCAGCTACTGAGGCAGAAGAATTTGAAGAAATCTATGACTTAGAGGTAGTAGTAGTGCCGACTAATGAACCAGTAATTAGAGAGGATCATGATGATGTAATCTATCAAACGGAAGATGCTAAGTTTAGAGCAGTAACTGAAGATATTGCAGAAAGTCACGAGCGCGGTCAACCGGTCTTAGTCGGTACGCGTTCGATTGAGAAGTCCGAGGAGTTAAGTCGACGCCTCAAGAAGAGGAATATTCCGCATCAGGTCTTAAATGCTAAGCACCACGAACGGGAAGCAGAGATTATTAAGGATGCGGGTCAGCCGGGAGCAGTTACGATCGCTACTAATATGGCAGGACGCGGTACCGACATTAAGTTAGGTTCTGGAGTTGTAGAGAAAGGTGGACTCTATGTGATTGGTACTGAACGTCATGAGAGTAGACGGATTGATAATCAACTGCGTGGTCGAGCAGGTCGGCAGGGAGATCCGGGAGCTTCACAGTTCTACGTCTCACTAGAGGATGATTTAATGCGTCTTTTCGGCTCTGATAAGATTAGTAGCTTGATGAATACTTTAGGTGTCGATAAGGATCAAGCAATTGAGCATAAGATGATCAATCGCGCATTAGAGAATGCACAAAAGAAGGTTGAGGCGCGTAACTTCGAGATCAGAAAGCAGGTTTTAGAGTACGATAATGTAATGAATAAGCAGCGTCAGATAATCTATAAGCAGCGCCAACAGATCTTACACGGTACAGAGCTTAAGGATAATATTCTAGGGATGATTGAAAAGTTACTTGACGAAGCTTTGGATGTCTATATTAATCAAGATCTACACCAAGATGAGTGGGATTTAGACGGGTTAATTAATTACTGTGAAACACTTTTAGGAAGTAATAATGAGATAGAGCGTAGTGAATTAATCGATTGTGGGTATCAGACGATCAAAGATAAGCTCTTATCTTTGATGCGTAAGCAGTATGAAACGCGAGAAGAAGAGGTAGAAGAGGAAGTGATGCGCGATTTAGAGAAGTTAGTAATGTTAAAGGTGGTCGATCAGAACTGGATGGATCATCTTCACGCTATGGATGACTTGCGGCAAGGAATTGGCTTGCGAGCTTATGGTCAGCGTGATCCACTAATTGAGTATAAACAGGAAGCTTTCGATATGTTCCATAATATGGTCTCGCGTATTAGAGAGGATATCGTTAAGTATATCTTTAGAATTGAGTTGGTCTCTGGTGAGTTAGAAGCACGCGATGAGATGATTGATATCGGACGCGGTGAAGTACCTACTGCTTATGAAGCAGTTCAAGCACAGCAAGAATCACAACAACCACAGTCAAGTCAAGAACAAAAGGAGCAAGAACAGAAGCGACAGCCAATTGTTAAAGAGGACGAACCGGGTCGTAATGATCCTTGTCCGTGTGGTAGTGGTGAGAAGTATAAGCGCTGTTGTGGTCGTTAGTAGTAGATGATTTTGAAGGAGGAGATTAAGTGTTAGTAGAAGAGCTAGAACGGTTAGAAGAACTAAAATCTAAACTGCAAGAACTGAGGGTCTCCCTTTGACTATGGTCAACTGCAAGAGGAGCATGCGAAGTTAAAAGAAGAGATGTCCCAGCCTGGATTCTGGGATGATACTGCTCAAGCACGTAAGGTATCGAAACGGACTAGTGTGATTAAGGAACAGATTGAAAGTTTTGAGCGGTTAAGTAGTGAGTTAGAAGAAGTAGAGGTCTTAATTGAGTTAGGTAGAGAAGAAGAAGATAGTTCGGTGGCAGAAGAGATTCACAGTAAGTTAGTTACCTTAGAAGAGGAGGTTGAAGAGTTACAGTTAAAGACTCTCTTACAAGGAGAGTATGATCAGAATAATGCTCTACTCTCGA
>JBNJEL010000099.1:0-6195 GCA_051745835.1 Bacillota bacterium | reverse complement strand
ATCGTAATCACTGTATTATATTAACTATGTGAGATGTAAATCGTACTGGTAAGAGTTATATCACTTCCTTATTCTGTGCGGTATTATATTAACTATGTGAGATGTAAATTAGAGTGTCTTAGTCAACGCGAATATGATGTAGTAGTATTATATTAACTATGTGAGATGTAAATCAGATACATTGACGATTACATGGAGCAGATAAGAAGGTATTATATTAACTATGTGAGATGTAAATTCATTTCCTGCAGCTCCCGCGGTGTGTATTGTACCTGAGTATTATATTAACTATGTGAGATGTAAATAAGGATTATCATTCTAACATTGAAATAGCATTAAATGTATTATATTAACTATGTGAGATGTAAATAAGATCAATTAATACAGATTTGGAGGAATGATGCACAAGAGTATTATATTAACTATGTGAGATGTAAATGATTTTCACAATAAGTCAAAAGATAGTGTAGATGTGGTATTATATTAACTATGTGAGATGTAAATTGGAGACTAAAGGGTTAACTGATTTCTTGAAAGATATGTATTATATTAACTATGTGAGATGTAAATCAGGTTTTGGAAGTTGAAGCTACATAGCACATGGAGGTATTATATTAACTATGTGAGATGTAAATAAGCGTTTGCTCAAGGCAATTGAATCGGGTAATGTTAGTATTATATTAACTATGTGAGATGTAAATTTACCTTGATATTCTAAGAACTTAATCTCACCTTCGTTGGTATTATATTAACTATGTGAGATGTAAATTTGAAAGTGGGTATCTCTTTCAGTTTGCTAGAATTGTATTATATTAATTATGTGAGATTAAAAAAAGGACGGTTAAACCGTCCTTTTTTTACTTCCTAATTTTCTACTGTTTTTTTAGGTTGTTTTAACATTATTAAAGCAATTATTATTCCGATTACTGCAATAGCAATAGTCGGATAGAAAGCATACTTATAGCTGCCTAAAATATCTTTTAATCTACCTGATAACATATTTCCTATAAATGCACCTACACCATAAGCGGTAAATAAGAATCCATAATTCTTACTGTAATTTTTTGAACCAAAAAATCTACCTGTTGCTGCCGGAGCAATAGCTAACCAGCCGCCTAAGTTTAACCAAAATAGACTAAAAGCTAGTGCATACATAACTGTATTTCCAGCCCCTACATTTAACATAATAATAGAAGCTAAGATAATTAAGCTATAAGAGATCAAAGTAGCTTGTTTAGGATTTAATTTATCTGTCAATCCTCCGAATATTGGTCGTCCTACCCCATTAAAGATAGCAAAGAAAGAAACAAGAAAAGCTGCTGTACTTGCTTCTAAATTGATAATCTCTTCTGCTACTGGACTGGAGATACCAATTATCATTAGACCTACTGTAGTACCAATCATAAAACAGAACCATAGACCATAAAAGGTTGGTTCTTGTAACATTTCCTTGGTAGAAAAGTTTACTTCTTCTTTCGTATTCTCCTTACTATTATTAGTTATTTCCTGTGGTGGAAACTTTAGTGGTAGCGATAATAAGGTAATGATAATGGCAAATGCTATTCCTAGAATCTTAAATGTACTAAAGACTCCATAAGAACTTACTAACCAGTTTGCTAATGGAGCAGTTACAAATGGAGATAGCCCAAATCCACCTAAAGTTAAACCGACAGCTAATCCTTTTTTATCCGGGAACCATTTAGCAGCTACTGCCATAGGTGCACCATAAGCTACACCTACTCCCGAACCAGCAATTACTCCGTAGGTAATAATCAATAGAGTAATATTAGATACAAATCCAGATAAAACCCAGCCGACAGCAACCATCAATCCTCCTACAATAGTTACTATCTTAGGTCCATGCTTATCTATAAATCCACCTGCAATCGGCATTGTAATTGCATAAAAGATTAAGAAGAAAGTATATGGTAAGCCACTTTGTGTAGCGCTTATTTGAAATAACTCTTCAATTGGTTTTCGAAATACACTCCAAGAATAAACAGTTCCCATACACATAAAAATTATTAAACCTAATGGTATATATAACCATCTTTTATTTGAATTAATTTGTTTTGATTTTTGTTCAACACTCACACTTATTCCTCCTAACGATTTCTAGGGTTCATTTTTTATTAATTACATCAATTATAGATTAATTATGACTTTATGATCACCTCCTTCTAATATAATAAATATATTTATATAACTGGGTAAATATTAACTGATGACAAAAAATAAAGACTTTCATGGAGCTGGAGACTTTAATTAATTATTCTAAAATTTTAGAGAATGGAAACCAGAGAAGATAACTCAACATCATTATATCAGTTAATATGTTGAATGAAAACCACTTTAGTAAAATTAATAACCTAAATGATCGATTTTTTCGATTATCTTTTAAGTTTACTTTTAAATGATTTATCAATTAAGCAATAAATTTTATTATAGTTTGGGCTAATCATAAATAAAGAGTAAAACAGGTAAAAACATAAGTTTGTACTAACTTCGGTTATCTATTACAGGTAGGCAATTTTTTAATGAAGTAGAATTAAGAATTATAGCTCTTAAAACACAACTTAAGATAGTAATGTATATAAATAAATCAACCCTGGTCTATAAAGGAGGGTTGATAATGGATGATCATCGAAAGTTAGAATTGCAGTTAGCAGGAGTTAATGATGCTAAACAGATTGCCAAAACAATTAATGTCCTTGATACCTTAGTAGTTAAGATTAATCCTCATGTAGCAAAGCATCAGCGTCAGGTAGCTGATTTAGCTACTAAGATAGCAAATAAATTACAATATCAATCGGAGATGGTTAATAAGATTAAGCTAGCAGCTTTAGTACATGATATTGGTAAGATTATGGTTCCACTCGAGTATCAGACCTTACCTCCGGATAAATTAGATACTAAAGTTTTTGATATTATTAAGGAACATCCTCGCATTGGTTACGAAATCATTAATGAAATTAAATTTTCCTGGTCAATCTCACAGCTAATCTTACAGCATCATGAACGACTAGATGGTTCAGGCTATCCTCAGGGTTTGAAAGGGAGAGAAATTTTGATTGGGGCAAAGATTATAGCGGTAGCAGATGTAGTAGAAGCTATCTCTTCTCATCGTGTCTATCGTCCGGCATTAAGTCTTGAAGCGGCATTAGATGAGATTCAAAATAATAGTGGTCAACTTTATGATAAACGGGCTGTAGAGTCCTGTTTGGAGTTGTTTAATCAAGAGGACTATACTTTTAATTAATAACTTATCTAAGAATAAAGAAGTGAGCCTACTTTTGAAGTAGGCTCATGTTAATTGTAGTTTAATCTTTAATCTTATAGCCGCTCTTAAATAGGTAAGTAACAATAATGAGTAGACTCAGACTTAATGCAGCCATGATACTTAGTGAAAATAGATAATTCATATCAGATTCACCAATAAAAGAATAGCGAACAACATCAACCATATAGACTACAGGATTAAATAAAGATATCTTGCTCCAAATTCCTGGTAGAGATTTAACAGAGTAAAAGACACCGCTTAAGAAAGTCAGCGGAGTAATAAAGAAATTAGAAAAGATAGAGACATGGTCGAATTTCTCTGCCCATAATCCGGCTATAATTCCCAATAGCGAGAAGGTGCTGGCTACTAATAATCCAGAAATTAATAATAAGAATGGATGTAGTACTGCTCCACTGTAAAAAAGCACTGAGACTAAATAGATAGCAGTACCAACAGCTAAGCCGCGTGCTATACCCCCAATCATTAATCCCATACTTAATTCAATATGAGATAGCGGTGCTAATAGTAAGTCGGTGATTGTACCTTGGTACTTGGCAACGACTAGTGATGATGAGGTATTTGCAAATGAGTTCTGAATAATTCCCATTACGATTAATCCGGGAATGATAAATTTAATATAAGGTACAGAGTAATTGGCTATCTCCTTACTGCGAAAAGAGTAGGAGAATATAATCAAGTATAGAGTAGTAGAGATCAATGGTGCAAAGATAGTCTGAATTGAGACCTTAATAAAGCGTAAAACTTCCTTCTTAACTAAGGTATAGAATGATATGTAATTAATTGTCCTTCCCTCCTAGATTGGTTAATTTTAAGAAGACATCCTCTAATTTAGCACTGGAGATGTTGAGATCATTAATCTTAAGCTTTGATTGATAGAGCTGATTAATAAATTCTTCGATCTGATCTTTGTTTAGCTCGATGATAATCTTATGGAAGTCCTCTTTTATCTCGAAGCTATACTGCTCTAAGAAGTCCGGAACCTCTTCGATTGTAGTAGCAGTTTTTAGTTCTACTCGCTTTTTATCGATAGAATTGATTAGATTCTTTTTAGAATCGACCGTTATTATTTCTCCTTGATCCATAATAGCAATCCGATCACATAAAGCTTCCGCCTCTTCAAGATAGTGTGTAGTTAAGATAATTGTCTTACCCTCGTCATTTAATTTACGAATATAGCGCCAGAGGCTATTTCTAAGCTCTACATCCACTCCGGCAGTCGGTTCATCGAGAATTATAATCTCCGGGTCGTGGACTAATGCTTTTGCGATTAATAATCTACGTTTCATTCCACCGGATAACTTACGGGAATATGCTGTAGCCTTATCTTGGAGATCAAGAGCAGTTAGTAGTTCATCTATTTTTTCCTCACTATCCTCAATTCCGAAATAACCTGCTTGTAACTTAAGGGCTTCGCGAGGATTGAAGTAAGGATCGATAATTAACTCTTGGGGTACAATTCCTAATGATTTTTTGGCTTGGCGGTGGTTTTGATCAATATCAGTACTTAAGATTGAGACCTTACCCGAATCTTTGTGAGCTAAGCCACCTAAGATATTGATTAAGGTACTTTTACCAGCCCCATTTGGTCCTAATAGCCCAAAGAACTCACCTTCTTGAATTTCCAAGCTAACGTCAGCTAGAGCCTGTAGATTACCAAAACTTTTATTTACATCTTCTATTTTAATTGCTGTAGACATATTTAACTCCTTTCTGAAATTAATTATCTAAATTTAATTATAGTACCTTTATTTATAATAATCAAATTTTTGTTCACTATAATAGATTTAATTAGATTAACTCGTTTTTAGATAGAATATAGAGAATTATAAATCCAACTACTATAAACAGAATAGTTAGAACTGCTTGGATACCTAGAGTCAACTTTTTAACCTCCTAGTGATAACTTTTATCTAATTAGTACAAACTATAGAGTAAAGGAGCTGGCATTTAGTGGAGATTACAATAGAGATAATATTACAGACCTTTTTAGCTTTCTTTTCTATATTATTTTATACTCGTCTGTTGGGTAAACAGCAGATTGGTGAATTGAGTTTTCATGATTACGTAAATGGGATTACCTTCGGTTCAATTGCTGCGACAATGACTACTGATTTTGGACAGCGTACATGGCATTATCTCTTAGGACTAACCTTATTTGCTATCTTAACTTTTTTAATGCAGTTTATAGCGGTTAAAAGTCGTAGAGTACGCAAGATAATTCAGGGTGAACCAATAGTTTTAATTCATGATGGGCAGATTTTAGAGGATAATATGCTAAAAATTCGTTTTAGCTTAGAAGAATTGTCCTCCCAACTACGTCAGAATAATATCTTTAGTCTAGATCAAGTTAAGTATGCTTTATTAGAACCGAATGGTAATTTAAGTGTGATGCCTAAAGAAGAGTACCAGACAGTTACTGCAGATGATCTAAATTTAAGTATTAAGCCGGAGGCAATTCCAACAGAGATTATTACGGATGGTCAATTAATACCGCCTAATCTTAAACAACACGGTCTAAGTAGAAGTTGGATCTTACAGGAATTAAAGAAAAGTGGAGTAAGTTCTATTAAGCAGGTCTTTATGGCAGCCTATGATCCTAATCAAGAGCAACTCTATGTTGATCTTTATGATGATAAGCTAGGTAAGAATAAACTTGATATTAGTGAAGAAGATAATACTAAGGATCCCAGTTGATCCCTAGTATTAATTTATTAGCAAACTGTTACTCTTCGTTTTTGTGTTTTTTGATTGGAGTTAATTCTTGACTGATCTCTAATAGTTCATTAGCCTTTTGGTGTTGATGGTCGATAGTCATCCAGCCAAATAGTGCCGGCATACTCTGTGGTGGTGGAGCACCTTTTTCTCGTTCAGGATCGTGGTTAATCTTCTTATCA
>JBNJEL010000098.1:0-6293 GCA_051745835.1 Bacillota bacterium | reverse complement strand
CTCTAATCGCCTCATTAGTAGCGTCCTTTAAGGTCTGACTACCTGACTCAACCGGTGTTACCTCAGCCCCCAATAATTCCATACGAAAGACATTCATTCTCTGACGCTCCATATCCTTAGCGCCCATGTAGACCTCACATTCCAGATCAAATAGAGCTGCTGCGGTAGCGGTGGCTACTCCATGCTGTCCCGCTCCAGTCTCAGCAATAATTCTCTCTTTACCCATTCGGCTAGCTAATAAGACCTGCCCAATCGTATTATTAATCTTATGAGCTCCAGTATGATTAAGGTCTTCCCGCTTCAAGTAAATCTTAGCTCCACCTAGCTTCTTTGTTAGACGTTCAGCATAGTAAAGTGGTGTCGACCGGCCTACATAATCTGTTAAGTAGGACTCCAACTCAGCTTGAAACTCGTCATTATCTTTATACTTCTGATAAGCTGCTTCTAACTCATCTAAGGCAGCCATCAGTGTCTCTGGTACATACCTACCACCAAATTCACCAAAATAACCCTGCATCTTACTTGACATATCGACTCCCCCTTATCTCTTTAACTAATCGTCGTAATGCTGCTTGGTCTTTAATTCCTGGTCTAATCTCTACTCCACTATTTACATCAACTGCATAGGGCTGGACTTGATTGATTGCTGTGGTAATATTATCCGGAGTTAAACCGCCAGCTAAGATCACAGGTCCTAACTCTTGAGCCTGTTTAGCTAACTCCCAATTAAATGTCTTACCTGTTCCTCCCCGTTGATCAGGATGATAGGTATCTAACAAGTAAGCGCTAACATCATAATTAGCTAACTTAACTACATCTAACTTATCCTTAACCGCAAAGGACTTAACTATTCGCCATTGAGTTAACTGTTGACAGTACTCCGCTGATTCATCTCCGTGCAGCTGTAGAGTATCTAATTTACATTCACAAGCTATTTTTTTAACCTGCTTAAGATTCTCATCCACAAAAACCCCTGTTAAATTAACATAAGGTGGAAGTTGGTCGATTATCTGCTGTGCTTCCTCCAAAGTTACTTGACGCGAACTCTCAGCAAAGATAAAACCTAAACTATCAACACCTAGCTCAACAGCCCTTTGCGCATCATCTAAATTTGTAATCCCACAGACCTTAATTCTAGTCATTGCTATGTTCACTCCTACCTAATAATCTATCGATCTTAGCTCCTAAGTCACTACTGCGCATTAAAGTTTCTCCAACTAAAACACCATCAATCCCTGCCTTAGCTAAGAGCTCAATATCACTTCTAGTTGAAATCCCACTCTCACTAATAATCACCTGCTCTTCGGATAAAGATCCCTGAAGCTGTAAGGTCTGTTTAATATCCGTCTCAAAGGTAACTAAATCCCGGTTATTAATTCCAATAATCTCTGCTCCTACTTCTTGAGCAACAGCTAACTCCTGAGCAGTATGAACCTCTACCAAAACAGCCAAGCCCAATTGATCAGCTAAATTAAGTAATTGAGCTAACTGCTCTGGACTTAAGATGTTTACAATTAATAAGATAGCATCGGCACCTGCTGCCTGAGCTTCATAAACCTGATAAGGGTCAATAATGAAATCTTTTCTAAGCAGCGGCAGTTCCGTAACTGCTCTAACTTGGCGTAGATAATCCAGACTACCTTGAAAGAACTTCTCATCAGTTAAGATAGAGATCGCTGCGACCTGATTAGCACTATAATTCTTAGCGATCGCTACTGGATCAAAATCTTCTCTAATTAAACCCTTCGACGGAGAAGCCTGCTTAATTTCAGCAATTAGACCTAGCCCTTCTTGCGTTAAAGCTCCTTTAAAGTCCCGTAATTCACTAGTTGGTCGTAAAACTTGTTTAATCTGATCTAAAGGCACTTCTCCTTTACGCTCTGCTAACTCCTGCTTTTTATGCTTAACAATCTTCTCTAAGAACATATCTGTTCCTGCTTTCCTGTCGAATACTGAATTAATGCTTCTAACTTCTCTAATGCCTGACCATTATCTAGTACTTTAGCTGCTAATTCTACCCCGGCAGTTAGATCATCCACTCGACCAGCTACCTTGAAAGCTGCCGCACTATTAAGCAGAATAATATCTCGTTTAGGACCCGGCTTACCTTGTAGAATATCTAATGTAATCTGAGCATTTTCCGCAGCATCACCGCCCTGTAGATCATCCGCTTGAGCTACCGTTAAACCAAAGTCCTCAGGATGAATCGTAAAGTTCTCTACCTCGCCCTCTTCTAGATAACTGACCTTAGTACTACCTAAATTAGAAATTTCATCCAAACCGCCAGCTCCGTGCACTACAAAAGCTCGTTCTACGCCTAAATTACCAAGTACCTTCGCTAAGACAGAAGTCAGTTCAGGATCATAAACCCCCAATACTTGGTACTCAGCCTGCGCTGGATTAGTCAGTGGACCTAAGATATTAAATACCGTACGTACTCCAATCTCTTTACGCGGGCCAATAGCATGCTTCATAGCTTGATGAAAGTTCGGTGCATATAAGAAACCGATGCCAATCTGATCAACTGCTTCTGCTACCTGATCTGGTGTGAGATCAAGATTCACTCCCAAGTTCTCCAATACATCAGCGCTGCCACTTTGACTAGAGACCGAACGATTACCATGCTTAGCTACCGGTACTCCACCCGCTGCTACTACAAAAGCAGACGTAGTTGAAATATTGAAAGTACCTACTCCATCGCCGCCAGTACCACAAGTATCGATCACCTTCTTTTGATTAGGCTGAACGGTCAACGCTTTCTCGCGCATTACCTCAGCACAACCAGTAATCTCATCCACAGTCTCACCTTTCATCCGCAGCCCAGTAATAAAACTACCAATCTGGGCGGGAGTAGCTTCCCCGCTCATAATTAAGTTCATTGCCTCTGCTGCTGCTCTTCTCTCCAAGTCTTGACCATCAGTTATCTGCTTAATAATTTCTCTCATCTCTCTCATCTCCTCTCAGCTAATAACTTATCTCAACTATGATGTTAATTTTATAGCTTCTAATAAGGCAGCTGCCTTATTTAAAGTCTCCTCATACTCTGCTTCAGGATCAGAATCAGCTACAATACCTGCGCCTGCTTGAAGATAGACCTGATCCTCACAAAAGAGCATCGTGCGAATTGTAATACAGCTATCGAGATTACCATCAAAACTGAAGTAACCAATTGCTCCACCGTAAGGACCGCGTTTAGTTGGTTCTAGTTGATTAATAATCTCCATCGCTCTAATCTTTGGTGATCCCGATAACGTACCAGCGGGAAAACAGGCTCGTAAAGCATCAAACTCGCTTTGATCAGCGTGTAACTCACCCGTTACATTGGAAACTAGATGCATTACATGAGAGTACTTCTCTACCTCCATAAATTGATCGACTTCCACGCTGCCGTACTGGCTCACGCGTCCTACATCATTACGAGCTAGGTCAACCAACATTGTATGTTCTGCCCGCTCCTTTTGATCATTTAACATCTCCTCAGCTAAGCGCTCATCCTCAGCTTGATCACTGCCGCGGTGTCTCGTACCTGCAATCGGACGATTCTCCACTACGTTATCTTCTACTCTAACTAACATCTCCGGTGAAGAGCCCACTAACTGCAGCTCAGCAAACTTAAGATAATACATATA
This sequence comes from Bacillota bacterium, assembly GCA_051745835.1. Classification (GTDB taxonomy): domain Bacteria; phylum Bacillota; class Halanaerobiia; order Halobacteroidales; family Acetohalobiaceae; genus JBNJEL01. The sequence goes on along the minus strand of JBNJEL010000098.1, from coordinate 2,664 downwards.
TGGGGAAGGATTAACCCTTCTTAAGGTACGATAAACCTGAAACGGAGTAGCTTCAGTAGCCGTCTGTAGACGCTGGGAGAGAACTACCTGAAAGATATCTCCTGCCCGAATATACTCCTTTGCCTGCTCTACATTACTCATAAATTCCTCTTTAGTTAAATTAGAAGTATAATCAATCTCTTCTCTATTATTGTCCTCAGTAGATAAATTACAACCATCAGTCTCGGTAACCGGCTCTCTTAGCTTAGCTTTAATCTGGTCTATCTTCTCTACCGCTCGTTGATAAGCAGACTCTTTTTCATCATCCACCACAACATTAACCACAATCTTAATCTTATGCTGCACATGATCAAAGATTAATAATCTATCAGTTAACATCAACAAAGCATCTGGAATATCTAGCCCCTCATTATTAGCTGGTATCTCTTCAAATGAAGTAACTAAATCATAACCTAAATAGCCTACTGCTCCGCCAAAGAAACGCGGTAATCCAGCAGTTTTAATCGGCTGATAACGATCTAAGATCTGTTGTAGTTCAGTTAGAGGTTGGTCAGTATTAAATTCTGATATCTCATCATCCTCTTCTATCTTAACCCTACCTTCTTGGTAACTAAAGATTAAGAAGGGATCAATTCCAATAAAGGAGTAACGACCTACCTTCTGACCGCCTTCTACACTCTCTAACAGATAAGAGTGAGTATCGCTATCTAACTTCTTAAAAGCTGAAACCGGTGTCTCTAAATCAGCAATTACTTCGCCATAGACTGGAATTAAGTTACCTTCTTCACTCTCTACTTTACGCTGAAACTCTGCTCGACTAGGATAATAATTCTGCTCCACTCTGCTCAACTCCTCTCAACTTAAAAAAGCCAGACTCAACTGAGCCTGGCTGGTTAATTCTATCCTCATAGATTAAAGATAAGTAATTATCTAATCATAATTAGCTATACTTATCCCTTGATCTCTTCTCATCTCATCTACACTCAGCACTCAGCTCATCTAATCTCAACTCAATATTCAATTATCTTCTCTACTCTGCTCAGCTAATCTACTACCAATCTTTTAACTCTAATCTATACTAACTAATTATTATCTCCGGCAGTTACTGCACCGTGTTCGGAAATAATCTCTGCTTGACCTCTAATCTTAATTGCTGAAGTATGCTCCGTAAATTGAGCTAACATTACTTCACCAGCATCTAACTTCTCTGTATGATGAAACTTAGTCTCTTCTCCTCTCGTCAAACCAATAATTGTTACTCCGTCTTCTAATGCTTTAATCACTACATAATCTTCTTGAGAAGATTTTTTCATTAATATCCACCTCAATTAAGAAATAACTCATCTATATTAATAGTAAAATATTTTTTAGCTCCTGTCAAGGAAAACTACTCCACTTTTGATAATAAATAAATAACAGCTACCCCGCCTAATAAACTAACCACAGTAGCTAAGCTTAACTGAAAAGAACTTACACTCCGCATCGAACCTAAGATTAGTCCCGTTAAGAAAGCCATTAACGAAGTCCGAAAATGATTTAACAAATAAGATAAAACCCACGAAAAGAAGAGTAAACCGCTACCGACACCGAGACCAAAGAGCGCAATAATAACTAAATTAAAGTTACTGATCGCTTCTAGTACACCCTGGTAAAGACCTAACATAATCAGTACCGTACCACCGCTAATCCCTGGTAGAATCATGGCAATACTGCCTACTGCTCCACCACCAAAGACTCTAACGTACGATAACGCCGCCGAATTAGCTGAACCACTGAGCTCAATTGAATAAAAGTAAGCAAAACAGAGCCCTATTACTGCTAATCCAATTCGTTTTAAATTAAAGCGTTCTACCTGATCGTAGGTTACTTTACTCGAAGCAAAGATTAGACCTAATAAGAAAGCCTTAACTAAATTAGGATAATTAGTTAATAAAACGGTAATAACTGTAGAACTACCCAGCACTCCAGCTACTGCACCTAAGAAGATCGGAATTAAGACCGTAAGTTGAATCCGCTTCAGACTCTTAATTAACCGATCATAGATACCTAATACTAAAGCCATAGTTCCACCACTAATTCCCGGCAGAGTATTGGACATACCAATTGGAATTCCTTTAAGAAATAGTTCTAGAAAGTAATTCATCATCTTCCTCCTAATCCTTCCATAAATCTACCTCTTTAATCTATCCATGAATTAATCTCAGTTTCATACTTAGCAGTTAAAAAGTTCATTAATCTCTTCTCTTCCTTATAATCACTAATCGGCTTAGCCGGCGAACCAATCACAGTCAAACCTGACTCTACTTGCCCGCCGTAAGGAACTACTGCTCCCGAACCAATCGTTACTCCTGATTCGATACAAGCAGTATGAACAATGGCATTAGAGCCAACCATTACATTATTTCCAATCTTACCACCAACAATTGCCCCACTACCGACAAAAGTACCACCTTCAATGATAGTTGAGATCACCTTGCGATCATCTGTACTCTCTAACTGAGCTCGTTTACGCCCCACATTAAAGATTCTCGCTAATGGACCAATCCGAATCTTATCTTTAATAGTAATATTACTCTCTAAATTAGCTGCTGCTCCAATTGAAACATCATTACCAATCTCTACATTACTTCTAATCGTTACATTCTCTTCAATCTTGACATTATT
>JBNJEL010000097.1:0-6398 GCA_051745835.1 Bacillota bacterium | reverse complement strand
TTGCTGAAAGTGATTCTGAAAATACCATAAAAATCCAAAGAAATGAAGTAGCTCAGAAATTTGATTGTGTACCTTCCCAGATTAATTATGTTTTGCAGACTAGATTTAATGTAGAAAGTGGTTATGTTGTTGAGAGTCAACGCGGTGGTGGAGGATATGTTAAGATTATCAAAGTTAGTCGAGATTCTAAATTAGAAATTTTAAAGTTAATGTTAGATAGAATTGGTGAAGGTATTTCACAACAGAAGACTAACAATATCATTCAGCGTTTATATGAAGAGGATATTATTACAACCCAAGAGAAAGAACTGTTGATGACAATGCTTCATCGACAGAATTTAAGTGTAAGTTTACCTGAAAGAGATATATTGCGGTCACAATTACTACGTTCAGCTTTAAGAGTATTAGCTAAGGATGATTAATCTATAAGGAGGGTTGGATATGCTCTGTCAAGAATGTGAGAGTCGAGAAGCAACTGTTCATTTAACAAAGATAGTTAATAATCAAAAGAAAGAGATATATTTATGTGATAAGTGCGCTCAGAAGAATCAAGAATTACAATTTGGAAATGAAGGGTTTTCATTTAATAACTTATTGACTGGTTTGCTCAGTAGTGAGTTTGGTAGTAGTTCATCTAGCAGTTCTAAGTTTAATTTAGGTTATAATGTTAAAGAAGAGTGTCAAAATTGTGGAATGAATTATGCAGAATTTAGCCATTCAGGAAAGTTAGGCTGTAGCCAATGTTACTCTGAGTTTGGAGATAGAACTGATAAATTACTTAAAAAGATTCACGGTAATAATCGACATCATGGGAAGGTACCGCAGCGAACTGGTGGTGTAATAAGAATTAAAAAAGAGATCCAAGATTTACGTGATAAAATGCAGACGGCTGTACAACAAGAAAACTTTGAAAGAGCAGCAGAATTAAGAGATGAAATTAAGGAGTTAGAAGATCAGTTGGATAATTAGGAGGTGTGTGTGAGTGGCTGATAAGATTAGTAATACCTTAAATAAATGGATGAAGGGTACAGGGCCTGATGCAGATGTAGTAATTAGCAGTCGAGTACGATTAGCCCGCAATATTATGGAATTGCCTTTTCCTAATCAAGCTACAGATGAACAAGCAGCTGAAGTAGTAAACGAAGTAAAAGAATTACTAAATGATGATCAACAGGATGAAGATTTTGATTTAAAATTGTTAGAATTAGAGAAGATACCACGTTTAGAACGGGAAGTAATGGTCGAGAAACACTTAATGAGTCCGCAGCATGCTAAGGCGGGACCTAATAAAGCTTTAGCCTTAACTGATGATGAAAGTATTAGTGTAATGATTAATGAAGAGGATCATATTAGATCACAGATTTTATTACCTGGTTTACAGTTAGAAAAAGCTTGGCAGTTAGGAGATAAGATAGATGACTACTTAGAGTCGCAGTTAAACTTTGCTTTTAGTGAACAGTATGGCTATTTAACTACGTGTCCTACTAATGCTGGTACAGGTATGCGAGCTTCTGTCATGTTGCATCTGCCAGCGTTGAACTTTGCTAATCAGATTAATAATGTCTTAAGTGCTATCTCTCAATTAGGATTAGCTATTCGCGGGCTATACGGAGAAGGTACAGAAGCATTAGGTAATATCTATCAAATTTCTAATCAGATAACTCTTGGCCCTTCCGAAGATGAAATTGTTAATAATTTGTTAGGTGTTATTAATCAGATTGTGGACCAAGAACGAGAAGCTAGGGAGAAATTGATGAATCAGAGTAAATTAGAGTTAACTGATAGAATCTATCGTAGTTATGGTATCTTAACTCATGCTCATAAGATATCTAGTAAAGAGGCTATGAAGTTGCTTTCTGATGTAAAGTTAGGTGTTGATTTGGAGATAATAGAAGAGGTAGAATCCAATCTTTTTACTGAGTTGATGGTCTTAATTAGCAGTTCTTCTTTGGAGCGATTAGCTGAAAGAGAATTAAGCGCTGACGAACGCGATCAAAAACGAGCTGAATTGATTCAAGAGAGAATAAAAGAATAATCATGGAGGTGTAATTTATGATTTTTGGTAGATTTACTGAACGAGCTAAACAGGTACTAATGTTAGCCCAAGAGGAAGCTAAAGACTTGGGACATAGTTATGTAGGAACTGAGCATCTGCTTTTAGGTCTAATAGCTGAAGGTGAAGGAATTGCTAGCAAGACACTAGAGGATTTAGGTCTTAAGTCAGATGAGATAAAAGAAGAGATTAATAACTTAATTGGAGATAAAGGTGGTACAGTTAGTCAAGCAGATCAATTAAGTTTTACACCTCGAACTAAGAAAGTGCTTAATCTGGCTATGGAAGAAGCGCGTAAGTTAGGACAGAACTATATTGGAACTGAACATTTATTGTTAGGATTAGTTAAAGAAGGCGAAGGAGTTGCAGCGCGAGTTCTCAAGAATTCCGGAGTGGAGTTACATGAATTAAGAAAGAAGGTTACAGATCAATTAGGCTCGGGAGAAATGAGTCCAGCTGGCGGACCTAAAAATAGTAATACGCCAACATTAGATGATTTCAGTCGTGATTTAACTGCTTTAGCTGATGAAGATAAATTAGATCCGGTGATTGGTCGAAAGAAGGAGATTCAGCGGGTGATTCAGGTTTTAAGCCGCAGAAAGAAGAATAATCCTTGTTTAATTGGTGAGCCAGGTGTTGGTAAGACAGCAATTGCTGAAGGCTTAGCACGCATGATTGCTGAAGATGAAGTTCCAGAGACGTTAGCTGATAAACGAGTCTTAGCATTAGATTTAAGTTCGTTAGTTGCGGGTTCTAAGTATCGAGGTGAGTTCGAGAAACGGTTAAAGAAAGTAATGCAGGAGATTAATGAAGCTGGTGATGTAATCTTATTTATTGATGAGTTACACACTTTAGTTGGTGCTGGAGGAGCTGAAGGAGCTATCGATGCTTCTAACATTCTTAAACCTGCTTTAGCTCGAGGCGACTTACAGTGTATTGGAGCAACTACTTTAGATGAGTATCGCCAACATATTGAAAAGGATGCTGCCTTAGAGCGAAGATTTCAGTCAGTATTAGTCGAAGAACCAACAGTTGAAGATACTATCTCTATCTTAGAAGGTCTGCGTGATGTTTATGAAGCACACCATCGCGTTAAGATTACTGATGAAGCAATTAAAGAAGCAGCTCAATTATCACACCGCTATATCACAGATAGATTCTTACCGGATAAGGCGATTGATTTAATTGATGAGGCTGGTTCTAAGATTAGACTACAAGATAATACAATGCCATCAGAGATTAAAGAGTTAAATAAGGAATTAGAGAGTATCGAGCAGGAGAAGGAAGCAGCTGTTAAAGCACAGGAGTTTGAAAAGGCTGCTCAGTTACGAGATAAAGAGAAAGAGTTAGAACAAGAGTTATCCGAAACTAAGAATCAGTGGAAGAATGAGATGGGACGCGATGAATCAGTAATTACTCCTGAAGATGTAGCTGAGATCGTTTCTGATTGGAGTGGAGTACCGGTTACTAGATTAACTGAAGATGAATCAGAGAAACTACTGCGCTTAGAAGAAGAATTACACGAACGAGTTGTTGGACAAGATGAAGCGATTAAAGCTGTCTCTGAAGCAGTACGCCGTGCTAGAGCAGGACTTAAAGATCCACAGCGACCAATTGGTTCCTTTATCTTCTTAGGTCCGACAGGAGTAGGTAAGACTGAATTAGCTAAGACGTTAGCAGAATCAATGTTTGACGATGAAGAAGCAATGATTAGAGTTGATATGTCTGAATATATGGAGAAGCACGCTGTCTCTAGATTAGTTGGTGCTCCTCCGGGATATGTAGGTCATGATGAAGGTGGACAGTTAACAGAACAGGTTAGAAGACAGCCTTTTTCAGTAATACTATTGGATGAGATAGAGAAGGCACATCCAGAAGCATTTAATATGTTACTGCAAGTATTAGAGGATGGACAGTTGACTGATTCACAAGGTAGAACTGTTGACTTTAAGAATACTATCATTATTATGACATCTAATGTAGGAGCTAACTTAATTGAGAATCAATCAGGAGTTGGCTTTAAGACAGCGGATGAAGAACAGCAAAGCTCTTATGAGCGGATGAAAGAAAAGGTAACTTCCGAATTAAAAGATCAATTTAGACCAGAGTTTCTTAATAGATTAGATGAAATTATTGTCTTCCATGCTTTAGAGATGGAGCATATTAAAGAGATTATTGATCTGATGTTAGAAGAGGTTGCTGAGCGATTAGGAGAGCAAGAGATTGAGATTGAAGTTAATGAAGCTGCTAAAGAGATTATTGCTGATAAAGGATTCGACCGTGAATTTGGCGCTCGTCCTTTACGCAGAACTATTAGACGCTTAATTGAAAATCCGCTCTCTGAGAAGTTGATTGCTAATGAAGTTAGTGGTGGAGATAAAGTTATAGTCGAAGCAGAAGATGAAGAGTTAACATTTACTACAGCTTAAGATATTTCTAACTAAGCAGAGGGATAATCCCTCTGCTTAGTCTATTATATAGCTTGTTAATTCTGTTTAAAAATGTTATAATAAAATTTAGGATTATGATGTCATATAAAAGATATTAATTAGGTGATTACTAGTGGCTAAAGATAAAATCAGATATGTTTGTGAAGAGTGTGGTCATGAAGCATTAAAATGGAATGGACAGTGTGCTGGTTGCGGTAGTTGGAATACATTAGTAGAGCAAGTTTATGATCAAAAGGAAGAAAAAGAGAGTAAGAAGCGCAAGAAGAAAATTAAAAGTCAGAGTAAACCACAACAAATTGATCAGATCACTATTTCCCGTAGAGAGCGTTTAGATACCGGAATTCAAGAGTTAAATCGAGTATTAGGTGGAGGAGTTGTCCCCGGTTCTTTAATTTTAATCGGGGGCGCACCGGGAATAGGTAAATCTACCCTTTTATTACAATTAGCCTATCAGATTAGTAGTAAGTATGATCAAGTTCTCTATGCATCAGCAGAAGAATCACAACATCAGGTGAAATTACGAGCCAATCGTCTGCAAGTTAATAACTCACAACTATATATTCAAGCGGAGACTAATTATTTTTTAATTGAAGAAGAGATTAAAGAGATGGAGCCGGATTTAGTAATTATAGATTCGATACAGACAATCTATAATTCTGATTACGATTCAGTACCGGGCAGTATTAAACAGGTACGGGAGTGTACTAGTCGGTTGATGCGACTAGCTAAGAGTGAAGATATACCGATCTTCATTGTAGGTCATGTGACTAAGGAAGGTTCAATTGCTGGTCCTAAGATTTTAGAGCATATGGTTGATGTGGTGCTTTATTTTGATAGCACCCAACAGCATCTCTATCGTATCTTACGAGCAGCTAAGAATCGGTTTGGCTCGACTAATGAAATAGGCATCTTTGAGATGAAACAGCAGGGATTAGTTGAAGTTTTAAATCCATCCCAACGCTTTGTTGCTGAGCGTCCACCAGGAGTTTCTGGCTCAGTAATTGTGCCTTGTTTAGAAGGTACTAGACCTATCTTGGTAGAGGTGCAGGCATTAACTAGTACTGCTAATTTTGGTTCGCCTAGTCGGATGACTTCAGGAGTAGACCATAAGCGTGTTTCTTTGATTTTGGCTGTCTTAGAGAAGCGATTAGGTCTGCACCTGCAGAATGAAGATGTACATATCAATATTGCAGGTGGTATGCAAGTAGAAGAGCCAGGGATTGATTTAGGAATTACAGTAGCTATTATTTCCAGCTTTCGTGATTATCCATTACCTGATAATCTATTAGTATTAGGTGAAGTAGGATTATCTGGTGAAGTAAGAGCTGTAAGTCAGATTGAGCGGCGGATTAATGAAGCAAAGAAGTTAGGTTTTAAAGAGTTTATTATTCCTGACAGCAATCTATCTTCTTTAGAATTGAATATAGAAGAGTTAGAGATAGAAGTATTAGGCGTCAGTCAAATTTCTGAAGTATTAGATTTAATTTTAGGAGGTGACTAATTAAGTGGAAGATCCACATGACGAGTTCAAAGAAGTCTTAGAGTTTTTGGCACCGGGAACTAAGTTTAGAGAAGGATTAGAGAATATACTTCGGGCGAATACAGGTGGATTAATAGTAGTTGGAGATGATGAAGAAGTATTAGGTATAGTTGATGGCGGCTTTAATATTAATAGTGAGCTAACTTCAACTCGCCTCTATGAATTAGCTAAGATGGATGGAGCAATTGTCTTAAGTAGTGATTGTGAACGAATCTTATGTGCTAATGTGCAGTTAGTACCTGATCCTTCTATTTCTTCGATGGAGACTGGTACGAGACATCGAGCTGCTGAACGAGTAGCTAAACAGACAGGAAAGTTAGTAATCTCTATTTCACAGCGTAGAGATATAATTTCA
>JBNJEL010000096.1:0-6753 GCA_051745835.1 Bacillota bacterium | reverse complement strand
TATCCGTTAATAGTTTAAATCCTAATTGATCTGCTAGTTTAAATAGTTTTGTACTATCATAAGCTGCATCTCCTAATAAAATAAAAGGATCATAATCACCCAAAGATCTCATTAACTGTTGACAGTAGTCAAAAGTATTATCATAAACATTAGCAGTACTACATTTAAAAGCTACTGGTAGAGCATCCTTCGATGCTACTAGATGTAGTTTATAACCTTTATAATTGCCTAATCTAGTTGAAGTCCCAAACTTAGCTTCCGAATCATACTTAGAACTCCGTAAAGGAGTACTATCAATAGCACAGATTCTAGTTTCAGGTTCTAATAAAGAAATAACTGTTTTATACAACTTATCAAACTTTTCTTGTTCTAACTTTTTAAATCGAATAGCGAAGGTAGAATGGTCTGGAACTTCCTTAAGACCAATTATGCTAACAGCTAATTGGTCATGGAAAAGTTTCCATTCTAATTCTCGTAAGCAATAAATATTATTCATAATCATGTATAATTTACATTTAATAATCTCTAAATCAGTATACTTCTTTGGTCTCCCCATTGAATTGATAGCCTGATTATTAAATTGCTGATTATAAACTTCATCAGTTTCATTACAAATTTTATAAAAGTGGTTTTCTTTTTCATTATTAATTGGTATAATCATGTTAAGTCGTCCTTTCTGGTTTATTGTTTTGTTTTGGCTCTTAACATGATACCAGAAAAGGGCGACTTTTTCATATTTAATTGGAAATTTTAGTTATTCAACAACCTATACTTATATAGATTCTTTCTAAGGGAGAACTAAAATTTAATTAAAGGAGAGTAATTATGAACAAAGATTGGAGTATTGGTCTTAAATTAAATGCTTTATTTATTATTATTGTTGTAGTTGGCATAGGTCTGTTAACCTTATTATCTTATTATTCAGCTTCTAATCTCTTAATTGAACAGTCTAAAAAACAGTTAGAGTCGATTAGAGATATTAAAGAAGATAGAATCAAAGATCATTTTCACTGGAAGAGAGTATCTACTAATCTATTATCTAAATATCCCTCCACTAAAACTGCTCTATCTAAATTTACTCAAGCCTATCAAGAGGGATTAAATAGTAATCAATATTTGAAAATAGAAGAAGAGTATCAAGATCTATTGAGTGAATATATAGAGACTAGAGGCTATTATGACCTATTCTTAATAGATAAATCGGGTAATGTTATCTATACTGTGGCTAAAGAAGCCGATTTAGGCACGAATTTAGTTAATGGAAAGTATAGTGATACAGGATTAGCTAGGGCTTATCGAGCTAGCAAATCTAAGTTATCTTTAACTGATTTTAGTGTATATGAGCCTAGTGAAGAACCTGCAGCATTTATTGGAGCTCCTGTTAAAAGCAATAATCAGTTGATTGGGGTAGTAGTCTTACAGTTATCAAATAGCCAGATTAATGATATTATGCAGCAGAATTCAGGGATGGGCAAGAGTGGCGAGAGTTACTTAGTTGGTCAAGATAAATTAATGAGAACAGATTCTAGATTTAGTGAAGAGAGTACTATTTTACAGAGAAAGGTTGATACTGAAGCTGTAAAGTTAGCTTTAGAAGGTAAGTCCGGCGAAGAGGTGGTAAGTGATTATCGAGGCCAAGAGGTATTTAGTGCCTATACACCTGTTAAAATTGAAGGTCATAATTGGGCTTTATTAGCAGAGATAGATAGAAAGGAAGTTTTAACTCCGGTACATAAATTATTAAGAAGTATGTTGATTCTATTAGTGGCAGTAATTATTATCGCTATCTTTATCTGTTGGAGCTCTATTTCTAAGTTAGTCACTAATCCTTTAGCTAACTTTATTGAAGAATTAGGTAATAATGATTTAACCTATGAGATTGAGATAGAGTCTGAAGATGAGATAGGTCAGATGGCACGAGCAATTAATGAGAATAAGCGAAGTCTAAGAAATGTAATTATTGATGTTAAGGATAATATTGAGTCTTTATCGGCTTATAGTGAAGAATTATCGGCTAGTGCTGAAGAAGGAGATGCTACAATTGAAGAGAATAATCAGTTAATCGAGAATATATCAGCTAGCATAGAAGAGGTTTCTGCTAGTGCCGAGGAGGTAACAAGTTTTGCTGAGGAGTCGAATTCTCAGACTCAAGTCGGTAGTGATAATATTAATGAGACTGTAGGTATTATTAAAAAAATTAATTATACCATTAATGAGACAGTAGAAGTTATTAATTCTTTAGATGATAATTCACAGGAGATTGGTCAGATTGTAGAATTAATTACTGATATTGCTGACCAGACTAATCTGTTAGCCTTAAATGCTGCCATTGAAGCAGCTAGAGCGGGAGAACATGGCCAAGGATTTGCCGTAGTAGCCGAAGAGATTAGAGGTTTAGCTGAAGATACAGCTGCGGCTACTAATAAGATTACCAACCTAATTGACGAGACACAGCAAAGGTCTGAAAGTGGGCTTAAGTCAGTTAAAGAAGTACAGGATATAGCTAAAGAGGGAGAAGAGATTGCTCAAGAGACCGGTGATGTTTTTTCTGAGATTAAAAAATCTAGTGATAGTACAGCTGAACAGATAGAGCAGACCGCTACTGCAACACAGGATTTAGCAGAACATAGTGAGCAGTTAAGGTCTTCATCTCAGGATATTGGTAGTATGTCACATGAGATTAGTGATTCTTCCCAAGAGCTAGCAGCTATGGCTGAAAAGTTACAAAAGTTAACCGATAGGTTCAAAGTTTAAAAAAGATAGATTAGTTATAAAGTCCTACTCTTAATGAGAGTGGGACTCTTTTCTTTATCAATAGTAAAAATAAGATTTGACAAATTAAAGAGCTAAATTATATAATATAGTTGTGTATTTATACAATAGGAGTTCTATGTTTTTTTAATTATTTCTAGTTGAAGCTAAGGTTTTCTATTGATATAAATAGTAGTTATTAGTAATTTTTGATTGGCGGCTATTATTAAAGAGTTTTATTTTATATTTTGTCTGTAAGTTTATTCGTTTCAATGTATAAAAATTAGAGGAAGGAAGGGATTTATGTGAAGGGTGTTAAGATAGTTGATACAACTTTGCGCGATGGGGAACAGACGGCAGGAGTAGTCTTTGCTAATCAAGAGAAGATTAGAATTGCTAAGTTATTAGATCAGATTGGTGTGGATCAAATTGAGGTAGGTATTCCGGTAATGGGCGGCGATGAAAAGGATGCCATTACATCTATTGTTGATGCTGATTTAGATGCGAGTATTATGGCGTGGAATAGAGCAGTTATCTCCGATATCAAAGAATCTATAGATTGTGGTGTTGATGCGGTAGCAATCTCTATTTCTACATCTGATATTCATATTGAACATAAGTTACAGCGTGACCGAGAGTGGGTTCTATCTAATATGGTTGAGGCGGTAGAGTTTGCGAAGAAGCATGATCTCTATGTCTCTGTTAATGCTGAGGATGCTTCACGTAGTGATCGTGATTTCTTAATTAAGTTTGCTAAGGCTGCTAAGGAGGCAGGAGCAGATCGCTTAAGATACTGTGATACAATTGGTGTGATGGAACCATTTGAAATTCGTGATCGCGTCCAGGATATTGTTGATGAAGTAGAAATCGATATTGAGATGCATACGCACAATGACTTTGGACTAGCAGCAGCTAATGCTTTAGCTGGAGTTAAAGGAGGCGCTACTCATGTCGGCGTTACAGTGAATGGCTTAGGTGAGCGAGCTGGTAATGCTGCTTTAGAAGAGGTAGTAATGGCACTTAAACATATTTATGAAGTAGAGATGAACTTTACTACGGAAGACTTTAGAGAATTATCAGAGTATGTAGCACGAGCTTCAGCACGTGAACTACCAGCTTGGAAAGCAATCGTTGGTACTCATATGTTTGCCCATGAGTCCGGAATCCATACGGATGGCGTCTTAAAGAATGCATCTACTTATGAAGTCTTTACTCCAGAAGAAGTCGGTTTACAGCGTCAGATTGTCATCGGTAAGCACTCCGGTAAGAAAGCAATTATTAATAAGTTTAAAGAGTATGGAATTAAGCTCAGTGACCAAGAAGCAGAAAATTTATTACCGCGGGTTAGAAAAGCAGCGGTTGAATTTAAACGAGCTCTATTCGATAAAGAGTTAATGTATATCTATGATGATTATAAGGAAGAACGCGGTGAAGAGAAGCAGGTAAGTACTTTATAGGAGATTATAGTTGAGGAGGCGATTAATATGCATCGAATAACTTTAATTCCGGGAGATGGGATTGGTCCGGAAGTTTCTAAAGCAGTACAGAAGGTAATTGCAGCTAGCGGTGTCGAGATTGAGTGGGAAGAAGTCAACGCTGGTGCAGGAGTAATGGATGAGTACGGCACACCTCTACCCGAGGAAGTATTAGAGACAATTCGTAAGAATAAGGTAGCATTGAAAGGACCAATTACTACTCCGGTAGGCAGTGGATTTCGTAGTGTCAATGTAGCAATTAGAAAGAAGTTAGATCTATATACGAACTTACGTCCTGTTAAGTCCTTCTCGGGAGCACCAACTAAGTTTGCAGATATCGACTTTGTGGTCTTCCGTGAAAACACAGAAGGACTTTATGCTGGAATTGAACATAAAGTAGGTGATGATGCTGCAGAGAGTATTAAGGTAATTACGCGTCAGGCATCAGAGAAGATTGCGCGGGCTGCTTTTGAATATGCTAAGCGGGAAGGTCGTCAGACAGTTACAGCAGTGCATAAGGCAAATATTATGAAGTTAAGTGACGGCTTATTCTTAGAAGCTGCTCAAGAAGTAGCTAAAGATTATCCAGAGATTGAATTTAACGATCGAATTGTGGATAATATGTGTATGCAGTTAGTGCAGTATCCAGAAGAGTATGATGTCTTAGTACTGCCGAATCTTTATGGTGATGTAGTATCTGACCTTGGTGCAGGTTTAATCGGCGGTCTAGGCTTAACACCGGGCGCTAATATCGGTGATGAGATTGCTGTCTTTGAAGCTGTGCACGGTAGTGCTCCGGATATTGCAGGCGAAAATAAGGCTAATCCAATCGCACTGCTCTTATCAGGAGTTCTAATGCTGCGTCATATCGGTGAAGCGAAAGCAGCAGATAGAATTGAAGCAGCAGTAGCCGAAGTCTTAGCTGAAGGAGAGACTTTAACTGGAGATTTAGGCGGTCAGGCAAGTACAACTGAAATTACCGAGGCGATTATAAGCAAATTATAATCTAACCCAGTGATAATTACACTACCTGGCATTAATTGTTGGGTAGTGTTTATTATTTTTAGTAGATTATTGAATAATTAAGATTAACTATATAAGTAGCAGAAAGGGGTTAACAATGAAGCTTATAGACTTTCATACTCATGCTTTTCCCGAAGAGCAAGCTGAGAAAGCTATTGAGAAGTTAGAGACACATTATAATTTAGAGATAGAGCAGCAGGGCTTATTATCCGAACTGGAAAGTGAGTTAGAGCGGGCTGACTTATATCGTGCTGCACTTCATATTGCAGCTGTTTCGCCGGAGCAGGTGCCGGAACTTAATAATTGGTTATTAGAGATTAATAATCCCCAACTGGTCAGATTTGGTACGATTCATCCGGACTTTGCTAAATTTAAATCAGAGCTGATTAGATTAAAGGAAGCAGGAATTAGAGGAATTAAGCTTCATCCGGAACTGCAACGTTTCGACATCACTTCCGAAAAAGCTTACCAGCTTTATGAAGCGATTAGTGAGGACTTCTTAGTTTTATTTCATATTGGGGATGATAGAGATAGATATATCATAGACTATAGTAATCCTAATAAATTAGCGCAGATAATCTCCGACTTTCCTAATTTAAAAGTCATTGCTGCCCATTTAGGTGGACATCATATGTGGCAAGAGGCGAGAGAACATCTGATCGGCAGGGATCTTTATTTGGATACATCTAGCACTTTAGATTACTTAACGCCTCAGGAAGTTACAGCAATGATTAAAGAACATGGAGTAGATCGAGTGCTCTTTGGTTCAGATTATCCGCTTCATACTCCATTAGATGCTTTACAGCGGATCTCTCAACTAGATTTAACTTTGCCAGAACGGGTTAAGATATTAAGTCGGAATGGTCAACGGCTATTAGCAGAAGTAGGTAAAGAGTAACGAAGGAGGCGATAGGAAGTGGCAGATGGACAACCAGTCAGTTTAGGCGAAGAAGTAATTATTGAGTTAGATGATTTAGCGTATGGCGGTGATGCTGTCGGGAGAAAGGACGGCTTTGCTATCTTTGTACCGCAGGGTGTACCTGGCGATCGTGTACAGATTGAGATTATAGAATTGAAGCAGAATTATGGTCGCGGTCAGATTATAGAAGTGCTGGAATCCGGCGCAGAACGCATAGAGAGTAAGTGTCAGATTAGTCTAGAGTGTGGCGGCTGTCAGCTCCAACAGATTGACTATCAGGCAGAGTTAGAGTATAAACGTGATATGGTAGCTGATAATCTAGAACGAATTGGCGATTTAGAGGTTGAGGTTCAGCCGGTAATCCCCATGGAACATCCTTACTTCTACCGTAATAAAGCACAGTTTCCGGTGGGGCTGAATAGTGAAGATGAGGTAGTTACCGGTTTCTATGCTGCTGGTACTCACCAGATAATTGATACTCGTGACTGTATGATTCAGCACCAATTAATAAACCGCATCGTCAGAGAGACGATTGATTTAATTGATAAGTATGAGATTCCAATCTATGATGAAGAGGATCAAAGT
>JBNJEL010000095.1:0-7080 GCA_051745835.1 Bacillota bacterium | reverse complement strand
CAGCAAGGCTACCAACCAGTGGTTAAGAATTGGCATCGGATCTAGATTAAGGAGCGTGAGAGATGAATCAGTTGAAGTCCACACTACAAGAGAAGTTAGGTAGAGCTAAAGTAGAGCAGCTAGAGTCCTATCAAGTAGGGATTATTGGTGCCGGAGGTCTTGGTTCGAATGTAGCGGTTAACTTAGTGCGGAGCGGATTTAAGTCCTTGCTAATCGCTGATTTCGACCGAGTTGAAGCTGCTAATCTTAATCGACAGTTCTATTTCATTGATCAAGTTGGTGACTATAAGGTGGAGGCTTTAGCGGAGAATCTATTACGGATTAATCCCGACTTAGAGCTTAAGCTGCACTGTAGTAAGGTAACAGCTGAGAATATTGGGGCTCTGTTGGCTAACTGCGATATCATTGTTGAAGCCTGTGATCAAGTTAGCAGTAAGCAGTTAGTAGTTACCCACTTTTTATCGCGAGATCAATTATTGGTCGCTGCTTCTGGATTGGCAGGTTGGGGTGCAACAGAGCAGATAGAGATTAAAGAGCTCAATGAGAATTCTTATGTAGTAGGAGATTTAGTTTCAGAGGTCAGTACTGCTAATCCGCCACTTGCCCCGAAGGTAAATCTAGTAGCAGCAATGCAGGCTGATCTAATTTTAGCATCAGTAATGGAGGGAGAGATATGAGCCAACAGGTTTTAGATACTGACCTTTATGGTATTACTGCCGAGGAGTATTCGCGGGGTAGAAATAATATTGAAGTCGTAAAAGAGATGATTGCAGCAGATATTGGGGTAATTCAGTATCGCGCTAAGAATAAGGATATGCTAGCTAAGTATGAACAGGCAGTTAAGATTCGTAAACTAACAGATGAAGCAGGAGTAACATTAATTATTAATGATGATGTTGACTTAGCATTAGCCGTTGAGGCAGATGGAGTTCATATTGGACAGAATGACCTACCACTTGAAGTAGTTAGAGAATTAGTTGGTGAGGAGATGATTATTGGACTCTCAACTCATGCTCCTCAACAGGCGCAGGCAGCTAAGCGGCGCGGAGCAGATTATATCGGTGTTGGTCCCATCTTTGCTACTAATACTAAGGTTGATGTCTGTGATCCGGTCGGTTTAGAGTATCTAGAGTATGTAGTAGAGAATATTGATTTGCCTTTTGTAGCTATTGGGGGAATTAAAGAGCATAATATAGATCAAGTGGCTAAGAGAGGAGCAGACTGTATTTCATTAGTAACTGAGATTGTCGGTGCTTTAGATATTAGAGCGCAGATTCAGCGTTTAAGAGATAAGTTAGCTGCTGGAAAGTTAGAATAAATAAGAGCTGGGTAGAAACCCAGCTCTTATTTGCTATTTAATGATGTTCACTAAATTGATCCTTACCAACACCACAGATAGGACATTTCCAATCATCAGGTAAGTCTTCAAAAGCGGTACCTGGTTCAATTCCATTATCTGGATCTCCTTCTTCGGGATTATAGACATAGCCGCAGACATCACAGATATACTCACCCGTTGTATCATTATCAGTTTCATCATCTTCCACGTAGCTAGGTGCTGATTTAGGCGTCTGTCCTTTCTTAACTTTATGGTAGTAAGAATAACTCATCGGTTCTTGATCAGATAGCTGTTCAGTATTTACAATTTTACAGAAGAAGACAGTATGAGTTTCGATCTCAATTGTTTCAATTACCTCTCCTTCAATTGCCCCGACTGTATCTTCAGTTACAATTGGAGCACCAGTTTCGCCTAATTTGTAATCTACATCAGCAAACTTATCATTATTTCGACCACATTGGAAGCCGAAGTTACCGATTAACTGTAGCGGAGCTTCCTTAGCTAATATAGAGATACTGATTACTCCACTCTCTTTAATTAACTCATTGGTATAACAGTCGCGATTAATACAGACTGAGATAGTAGCTGGGTCAGCACTAGTCTGGACAGCAGTATTAGCTGCTAGACCATTGATCTTATCGCCAGATTTGGTCGAAACTATGTATAGACCATAAGTTAGATTATGTAATACTTTTAAGTTCATTTACCCATCCTCCTTTGTGAGGTAAGTGATATAAGTTAGATCTATAAGTAATGATTATTAACATTGTATCACGATTTAGCTCTGATAACAAATTTTTCATCAGACTAATCTTTATTAATCAGCAACAATGGTACTTAATGAGACTATAATTTACAGATTATTAACATTGATTTAATACTATTGCAAAAGCAAAGTGTTACACTATTACTAACTAGTGATCAACGTAGTAATAATATCTATCAATCTAGACAGGAGGCTTTCTATGAAGTTATTAACTAAGATTAAAGGTGAAGTATTAGATGAAGATGAGTTAGCTGATTTCGATTTTTTGGATTTAAGTTTTTCTAATCTCTTAAAGTTAAATGGTATTATTATCTTAGTATTACTATTGATGATTGGAGCTAGTGTATTTTACTTAAACCTCAACTTTTCTGAAGAGCGGGCTAGTTTACATAAGCAAAAGCGCCTTAATAAGTTAACCTCTCAATTAATAACTACCTCTAATTACTTAACTGAACAGGTGCGTAAGTATGCTTTGCGTGGTGACCAGAAATATTATGATAATTATCAAGCTCAGCGTAAAGATAACACCTACCAAGAAGTAGTTAAGCAGTTAGAGCAGATGGAGATTGAAGAGCAGAATTTGAAACTAATTAAAGGGGCAATAGCTGATTTGAAACGGTTAGCGTCAACTGAAAAGAAGGTCTTAAAGAAAGCTAAATCGGGCGATATTCTCAATGCTCGGAGTATAATCTTTGGTAATTTCTATAGTCAAGAGAAAGAAAATGTCTTGGCTGCCTTCCAGAAGTTTAAAGTTCAGGTTAATCAGAAAGTAGAGCAGAAGTCAGCTGCGGTAGAAGAGCAGATATCACAACTGTTGATGATTATTAATACTTTAATTATCATTATTCCAATTATTGTCATCTTAATCTCCTTTGTGCTGCATCAAAAGCTAAGTTCAGCGATTGAACGTGTTAAGAACTTTACCCAACAGATTGCTGCTGGTAATTTAACTATGGAGCCGTTAGAAGTGAAGAATAATAATGAGATTAGCTCCTTAATTGAAGAGATTAATACGATGTATCTACATCTACAGGGAATAGTTGAGAAGTTAGTCGATTCAGTAAAGGACTTATCAGCTAATAGTGAGCAGCTATCAGCAACTGCCGAAGAAGGAAATGCTACAATTGAGACTACCCATGAGTATATAGAGAATATGAGAACGGTAATTCAACAGATTGACCAGAGTAGTCAAGAGGTGGCTAATTTGGTACAGCATACAAATCAGGAAGTACAAGCTGGTAGTCAGAATGTTAAGGATACAATCACAAATATTAGACAGGTGGGGGATAAGGCAAGTGATACAGTAGAGGTGATTAATCAGCTAGTAGCTAAAGCAGAACAGATCGATCAGATTATAGAATTAATTGATAATATTGCAGAACAGACTAACTTATTAGCTCTTAATGCCAGTATCGAGGCAGCGCGAGCTGGAGAAAAAGGTAAGGGCTTTGCTGTGGTGGCAGAAGAGATTCGCGAGTTAGCAGAGGAGACGAATAATGCTACGGATGATATTACTGACTTAATTAAAGAGACCCAGCAGACATCGAATGTGGGGCTAGAAGCAATTAAGGAGGTTAATCAGAAGGCTAAGCAAGGCGAGAAGATTATTGCTAAGACCGAGGAGGTCTTTAATAGTATTAAAAGTTCTAGTCAACAGACAGCATATCAGATCGAAGAGACTATCGAAGCTACTAATGAGTTGCAGGATGATAGTCAAGAGATTGCTAATTCATCACAAGATATTGCTGTTATGTCCGATGAGACAACCTCTTCTTCTCAAGAATTAGCTAATATGGCGCAGGAGTTACAGAAGTTAGTTGCAGAATTTAATGTTTAAGCAAGAAAAAAAGACCCTAAGCTTAGGGTCTTTTAATTATTATCTACTTTTAGTATTGCTTCGCCAGTAACTTTTTGATTTGAGGAACTGGATTATCAGCTGAAATTGTTGATTTTTCTCCGCTCTGTCGTTCTTTAATCTCTAGCTTACCTTCGGATAATGAGTTGCTACCGATGATAATATTGATTGGACAGCCAATTAAGTCAGCATCATTGAACTTAAAGCCAGCTCGTTCATCACGATCATCATATAAAACTTCTAATCCTTCGTCTTGTAGCTCTTGGTATAGCTTTTCAGCTGTCTTTTCTACTTCGTCACTATTGCCTAAGGTCATTAAGTGAATTGGATACGGAGCAATTGATTTAGGCCAGATAATACCGTAATCATCATGGTTCTGTTCTATAGCAGCAGCAACTGTACGAGTAACGCCAATTCCATAACAGCCCATAATCATTGGTATTTCTTTACCGTTTTGATCAATATAGGTAGCATCTAAGGCTTCACTATACTTAGTACCTAACTTAAAGACCTGTCCTACTTCAATACCTTTCGTAAGAGTTAATTCGCCGCCGCATTCACAACAGCTCTCGCCTTCTTGAACTTCTCTAACATCCGCTACTTGATCAACTCTAAAGTCACGTTCAGGATTAACATTAGCGTAGTGATACTCTACTTCATTAGCACCAGTGACTCCGTTAACAATGCCCATTACTGATGGATCAGCAATAATTGTTACTTCATCAGAGAGGTCGATCGGTCCAGCATAGCCTGTAATAATTCCAAACTTATCGCGTAGCTCTTGAGAAGGAGCCATCTCTAAGGCTGGTACTTCTAGAAGATTGCGTAACTTAACTTCATTAAGTTGGTAGTCGCCGCGAATTAGAGCTAGTACATAATTATCGTCTGGAGTCTTATAAGCCAAACTCTTAATCAGATTATTCTTAGATGTTTCTAGAAAGTCAGCTAATTTTTCAATAGTCTCTGTATCAGGTGTTTCAATCTTTTCTAGTTCATCAGGTTCTTGACCACTTTGTTCGAAATCGACATCTGATTGAGCTAATTCTAGATTAGCTGCATAATCACACTCTTGACAGAAGACAACTGTATCCTCGCCTGAATCAGCTAAGACCATAAATTCATGAGAGTCAGTACCGCCGATAGCTCCATTATCTGCTACAACCGGTCTAAAGTCTAAGCCGCAGCGGTCAAAGATGTTAGTATAGGCTTCGAACATATTTTGATAACTTTCTTCTAAGCCTGCTTCATCCTTATTAAAGCTATAGCCATCCTTCATTAGAAACTCTCTACTTCTTAATACACCAAAGCGCGGTCGTACTTCGTCGCGATACTTAGTCTGGATCTGATAGAGATTAAGCGGTAGATCTTTATAGGAACGTACCTCATCACGCACTAAATCAGTAATTACTTCTTCATGCGTCGGACCTAAACAGAAATCACGCTGATGTCTATCTTTAAGCCGCATTAATTCTGGACCATACTCTGCCCAACGGCTCGACTCTTGCCATAATTCAGCAGGTTGGAGTGCCGGTAGTGAAACTTCTTGTGCTCCGGCTTTATTCATCTCTTCTCTAATAATCTGTTCAATCTTCTTGATTACTTTAGTACCTAGTGGTAAATGAGAGTAGATACCGGAACCTAATTTTCTCATTAAACCAGCTCTTAGCATCAGTTGATGACTGACTACTTCTGCATCAGCTGGGGTTTCTTTCAGTGTTGGAATGTACATCTGTGACATCTTCATTATATGTAGCCTCCTTTTATAACCAGTTACCTATAGATATTATAACAAAAAGTATTGAATTTATCCATATTAGATTATTATAAGTATTAATTGGACTATTATTCAGTCGATATGCACTTAACCAGAGGAATTAAGTCTTTAATCCAGTAATATATCATTAGCAGAACTGTTAACTTAGATTGGAGGAAGATCATGACTGAACATACGCATCGTTTAAGGGTGACCTATCGCGATACTGATAAGATGGGAGTTGTCTATTATGCTAATTACTTACACTGGTTTGAAGTGGGACGGACTGAATACTTTAGAGAGTCGGGAATAACTTATCAAGACTTAGAAAGACAGGGGATCTTTTTGCCGGTCTTGGAGGCTAACTGTAATTATCATCAACCGGCTAGATATGATGATCAGATTCAGATTAAGACGAGGATTACTCGCTTAAAGCGGATTAAGTTATGGTTTGAGTATCAGATTGAGCGAGTATCAGATGGAGAATTATTAGCCACAGGAAGTACCGAACATTCCTTTGTTAACTCTGATTTTGAACCGCTTATTCTAAAGCGTGAAGCTCCAGAGATGTGGCAGATAATTAAGTCTCATTTTGATAAGTGAAAATAGATTGTGGTATAATAACTTAAATAGTAATGGAGGAGTTTTAATATGCCTGAATTACCTGAAGTACAGACCGTAGTTGATACTTTAGCGGACTATATTTTAGAGCAGCAGATAGTCGATGTTGAAGTTAAAGTGGAGAAGTTAATTGCTAATTTAGAGCCAGCAGAGTTTAAGGATAGATTGATTGGTACGACGATTCTTGATGTTTATCGTAGAGGAAAGTATATCATTATCGAGTTAGATAGTGCTGATTATCTGGTAACACATTTAAGAATGACAGGGCGTTTTGTCTACTCGCAGCCAGATACAGAAGTTGATAAGTATGATTATATCTTCTTTAAGTTCAGCGGAGGAGATGAACTACGTTTAGGCAGTAAGCGTAAGTTTACCCGGACTTACTTAGTTTCAGATTTAGATGAGGCGGGCAGTTTAACCGATTTAGGCCCAGAACCTCTGACAGATGAATTTACATTAGAGCGTTTTAAAGAGATGTTATCGACTAGACGCGGGCGGATTAAGCCTCTGCTCTTAAATCAGAAGTTTTTAGCCGGGCTGGGGAATATCTATGTCGATGAGAGTCTATTCATTTCACAGATTCATCCGTTGAGAACAGCAGATACTTTAACTGAGGAAGAGATAGAACGACTCTATCAGGCAATTAGACAGGTCTTAAGTGAAGGAATTAAGCACCGCGGTACAACGAAGTGGGATTATGTAGATGCTAGCGGTGCGGCTGGTAGCTACCAAGATCACTTACGAGT
>JBNJEL010000094.1:0-7182 GCA_051745835.1 Bacillota bacterium | reverse complement strand
AGTTGCCTCATACTGCTCTTCACTAAGCGTTATTCCTACGGCTTCTACATCATACTCCTGGGCTGCCTTGATAATTAACCAGCCCCAGCCACTACCAATATCAAGTAATCGTTCGCCTGGTTTCAAATTAAGCTTCTTGAGGGTATGATCTATCTTTTGAATCTGAGCTTGATAAAGTGTATCTTCAAGCGAAGTAAAGTAAGCACAAGAATAACTGAGCGTATCATCCAGCCAAAGGCTAAAGAACTCATTACCCAGATCATAATGGTGCCGAATATCCTCTTTTTGCTGTTGCTGTAGCGCCTTATTCTTTAAATCATCAAACTTAGAAAGCAGTTGATTACTTAAACCATCAGAGTCTAGCTGCTCCCAATTTAACTTAATAATCCGCATGAGTCCTTCTAAGTCACCTTCAAAATCAATAATCCCATCCATATAAGCTTCGCCAAATGAAAGTATAGGCTGCGAAAGATCAAAATCTAATGGTAACGGCTGATTAAACTTAATTGTAATCTCTGGCTCTCTAGAACCATACTCTACTTCCTCATCATCCCAATAGATTACTTTAAATCCACCTTCAGTCAGCTTAGCAAAGAAAGATTTAAGCAGTTGCTTTCTCATCCAAAGTCCCCCCTTAGCTAAAGTCGAGCTAATTTCGCTGCTCTAAAGTTAATAATGATTTTCGATAATTGAAGACAATTTCCTCCCTCAACTACCAAAAATCCAGCTTAGTTAACTCGCTTAAGAGGAGCATAAGATAAGATCAACTCTTTGACTCCTTGATCGGGAAAGGCAACAGATAACTGCAAATCACTACCGCTGCCCTCAGTATTGACAATACGACCAACACCCCACTTCGGATGCTCTACTTGATCTCCGACAGTATATTCCTCACTATCGTCGGCAGTAGACTGCTTATTTGCAGCACTGGATTGAGAGCTTACAGACTGCTCATCATTATCAGCAAAGAGATCACTTGGTATCTCATCTAAAAAGCGGGAAGCGGGATTATAAGAACTCTGTCCATAGACCTTGCGGGAGCGAGCGTGAGTGAGGTATAACTTCTCTTGGGCCCGCGTCATCCCTACATAACAGAGCCGCCGCTCTTCTTCGATCTCTTCTTTAGAATCTATCGACCGTGAATGTGGAAAGATACCTTCCTCTAATCCGGTTAAGAAGACAGCCGGAAACTCTAATCCTTTCGCACTATGCAGCGTCATCATCATTACCGCTGCCGCATCATCATCAACTCGGTCAATATCAGAGACTAAGGCTACCTCTTCTAAATAGCCGCCTAAGTTGGACTCACCTTCAGATTCAACATACTCTTCAATGCCGGCTAACAGCTCTTCGATATTCTCGATACGATTCTTAGCTTCGGGCGTTCCCTTAGCTTCTAACTCTCTAATGTAACCAATCTCATCTAGTAATTCAGTAGTCAGCTCTAAAGCATTTAGTTCCTCTAGACGAGAACGATAATAAGTAATTAACTCACCAAATTCCGCTACCTTATTACTAAACCGACTACTAATTGATTCAATCTCATCAACTCGCTGAACAGCTTGGTAAAGAGTAATATTCTGCTCGCTGGCAAAGTTAGTTAGCCGCTCTACAGTCGTCGCTCCAATACCGCGCTTAGGCACATTAATAATTCGTCCTAAACCAACATCATCATTAGGATTATAGAGCACACGTAGATAAGCTAAGATATCCTTAATCTCCTTACGTTCATAGAACTTCAAGCCGCCGACCATCCGATACGGGATTCCTTCTTTCATCAAGACCTCTTCTAAGATTCGCGACTGGGCATTGGTACGGTAGAGAATAGCAATATCATCATAATTTAATTCACCCTGACTTAACTGCTCAATCTGGTGCGCAATATAGACCGCTTCTTCCTTACCACTACGTGCTTTATAATACTCCAATGGTGCACCTTCATCATTAGCCGTCCATAACTTCTTTGCCTTACGCCCTTGATTATGGCGCACTACCTGATAAGCAGCATCGAGAATCTTCTTTGTCGAACGATAATTCTGTTCTAACTTAATTACTTTACTCTCCGGGTAATCTTCTTCGAAGTTAAGAATATTACTCACATCTGCTCCCCGAAAACCATAAATCCCCTGGTCATCATCTCCTACTACACAGATATTCTGATGTTGAGCTGCCAGTAAGTTGACTA
Organism: Bacillota bacterium; assembly: GCA_051745835.1. Classification (GTDB taxonomy): domain Bacteria; phylum Bacillota; class Halanaerobiia; order Halobacteroidales; family Acetohalobiaceae; genus JBNJEL01. The sequence continues at coordinate 4,997 of JBNJEL010000094.1, read as the reverse complement.
ACTCATACTGTGCTTGATTAACATCTTGATACTCATCAATTAAGATATAACGGAAGCGCTGTTGGTAATACTCTAAAACTAACTCATACTCCCTAAATAATTCGACTAGCTTCATAATGAGATCATCAAAATCTAAGGCATTATTCTCCTTTAAACGTTTCTGATATAGTTCATAGATCTCACCAATAACGCGTTCAAAGTAACTACCAACTCGTTGTTGATAAGTTGCTACATCGATTAGCTCATTTTTAGCATTACTGATCTGATTAAGGATTGAACGCGGTTTAAACTGTTTTGTATCTAAGTCTAGCTCCTCCTTAATAATCTGCTTAATTAGGGATTTCTGATCAGTAGTATCGTAAATTGTAAAGTTAGAATCATAACCTAACTTCCCAATCTCCCGCCGCAGAATTCGCACTGCTATCGAATGGAAAGTACTCATCCACAACTCTTCACTATCCTGAGCAATCAAACGTTCAATTCGCTCCTGCATCTCAGTAGCTGCTTTGTTGGTAAAGGTTACCGCTAAAATATTATAAGGCTCCACATTATACTCTTGGATCAGATAAGCAATCCGGTGAGTTAAAACTCGCGTCTTGCCACTACCAGCCCCAGCTAAGACTAATAATGGACCATCTTGGTGTTGTACTGCCTCTTTTTGTTGGGGATTTAAACCATCTAAAATCTGCATCACAAACTTCCTCCTCTAACAATTAAAATAAAACCTACTTCTAAAGTTCTACTAAAAAAATCCCTTCGTCACCCTTAAACAGGGAGACGAAAGGATTTGAAAAGAACACTTTAATTATCTAAGATATCACGGGCAATTACTACTCCGGAAGCAGAAGCTTGAATCAAGCCCCGCGTAATTCCAGCCCCATCACCGGCTACATAGAGATTATCAATCTTAGTCTCTAAATTATCGGCTACATTTAAGCGAGATGAATAGAACTTAACCTCTACTCCATATAGTAATGTATGACGAGAATAAATACCCGGTGCTACTTTATCTAATGCTTCTAACATCTCAATAATTGCTGTCATATGACGATACGGTAGTACTAAACTTAAATCGCCCGGCGTTGCTTCTTTAAGTGTTGGTTCGACCAAACCACGCTGAATCCGCTTCTCTGTCGAACGCTGACCATTTAAGAAGTCACCTAAGCGCTGTACAATCACTCCGCCGCCTAATAAATTAGCCAGTTTAGCAATATCCTTACCATACGTAATCGGTTCTTTAAATGGCTCGGTAAAGGTCTTGCTGACTAATAGTGCAAAGTTAGTATTCTCAGTCTTAATTGTTGCGTGACTGTGTCCGTTAACCGTTACTAAGCCGCTATTATTCTCTGTTACTACCTCGCCGCGCGGACACATACAGAAGGTACGCACCTTATCATCAAAAGTAGGATTATGATAAATAAATTTCGATTCATAGACCTCATCTGTTAAATCTTTTAGCACAACAGACGGTACTTCTACTCTAACACCAATATCAACTGGATTAATCGCCATATCGATGCCTAATCTAACTGCCTCTTTAGATAGCCATTCAGCATTCTCACGTCCAGGAGCTACAACTACTTTATCTCCACTAAACTCCTGTCCATCAGCTAACTTAACACCAGAGACAGACTCCTCGTCAGTCAAAATCTCTACTACACGCGCTCCAGCTTGAATATGAACTCCCTCTTCTAAGAGATGATCACGCATTGCAGTTAAAATCTCTTTACTATAACCTGTTCCTAAGTGACGAATATCAGACGGAATAAAGTCCAATTCAGCCTTAGTCGCCTGTGAATTAATCTGCTCTACTACCTTCTGTTCAGGACTATAGACTCTATCTGGAGCTCCAAACTTCATATACTCTTCGTCAACATAATCGACTAACTCATCCAATCTATCGCGACCAATATAATCAGCTAAATTTCCACCAATCTCCGAAGTTAGAGTGAGCTTACCATCACTAAAAGCACCAGCTCCTCCCCAACCACAAACAATCGAACAGTTATCGCAGCCAATACAGCTAATCTCATTCTCCTTAGCCGGGCAGCTACGGCTATCAATATCTGGGCCTTTCTCTAAGATTAAAATATCCTCATCAGATCTCTCTTTCATTATCTCTAAAGCTGTGAAGATGCCAGCCGGACCAGCTCCCACAATAATTACATCATACCTATCATCTAACTTAGTCACAATTAATCTCTCCTCTTAATCAGATTATTGCACTCCCTTCCTTATATTCTAGTCCAAAGCTAAAATTCCTGCTTACTTTACGATTTAAACGGAGAAATAGCATTAGCAGTCCGAATTAAATAAGCTAAGTAAAGATAAAGTGCAATCATTAAAATTATTACGCCCCACATTGTTACCAAATTACCTACTATCAAAAAATCATAGATACCGTGCAAAATAGTCGCCTGTGCTAAACCACTAATTATTAAACGAAATTCACCCTCAGACTTGAGTTTAGCCTGTCCTAAGTAATAACCAGCAATTCCCGACAGTGAAGCATGAACTAAGGTAGTAACAAAGGCTCTCATCACTCCAACCTGATAGCCAAAGACAACTGTATATAATAAATTCTCAATTACTGCAAAACCAAGTCCAGCACTAATAGCATAGATGATACCATCCATTACTTCATCCAGTTCAGCTAAGTGATAAAAGCCTACATAAACTACAACTAACTTAAATAGTTCTTCAGTTAAACCGACAACTATAATTGATAATAACAATAACTTAAAAAGTCCTGCCTCCGCACTGATTTGATCGGCAAAAGGAAACTCTATAATCGCTACTGGAATAATCGCTAACCCGCCGTAAATAAAAGCTTTTATAATTAAGCGCGGCGGTTCCGGTTCATACTTATCCTGACGGTAAAAGAAATAGACCCATAAGATACCAGGTACTAAAGAGACTAAGAATATTAATAGAGCCTGCACGCTTCCACGCCCTTTCGCACGGCTATACCGCGTTAATGAAATTAGTTGCTGTTAGTTAATCGCTGCTTTTTACTCTCTCCACTGCCTGAAATAAAAGTAATACAGTCCTGAGGATCCAATGCATAATATTTAGAGACTGGATTACCATTAACTAAGACTTGATCCACTGTCTGTGGTAAGATCTCCAGCTTACTACTTAATTTGCTAACTGTCATATTGGAATTAACTATCATATCTAATTCTAACTGCTCCTCTTGACCTTCACTATCAATATCAATAATCTCAAATTTAATTCGCATCATTAATTAATTCCTCCCCACTAAACTGTAATACTTGTTATTTATTCTAACACGCTGCTTAACTATTTATTCCTTCTTTCTCGACGGCGCTGTTTAATCTGTTGTTGAAAGACAAAACTAGAAATACGATCACGAACACTCTTATCTTTAATGTCGAATTGAACCCCTAATTCATACCCTTCTTCTTGTTCAATCACACGTACTACCTTTCCTAACACCTGAAAAGCTTCTCCTGCCAGCTCAAAATTAAGCTCAATCACTAATTCTTCCATCAACTCAATCCCTGCTATAAAGCAGAGCCCTCCCGCGCTAATATCAACCATCTCTCCTAAACCCTGTTTCTCTTCTAGATGAGTTAAGTTCTCACCTTGATAACTGATCGGACTAAACTTAATCTCAGTTTGATAATTAACGCGTACAAAGTCGCGCCGTTGATACTTTTGTAACTCTTCCAAACGCTGTAGCTTAATTCGCGGCTGGTCTAAATTGCGCACTTGATTACGAAAATAATAGATTCCCCGTGCTTGATCAGTATAAAGAACCTGGAGTTGATCTCCTATCTGCAAACCTAGCTCAGCAATAGCATCAACTGATCTAATTATTAGCTCCTTATCTTGAATATCTAATACCCGACCACTGCAAGTATCAGATAGATCATCAAAGTCGCTAACTTCTTTGGTTATCCCTACCTCTTGTTTAATTAAATCCTCTAGCTCCATCATATCACATTCCCTTTTTGCAGCTCGTATCTACCTCCAGAACTTAGATAACTAGAAGAACAGTTAATTATTGATTAATCCGTTGGTTAAGTAGCTCCATTACTTCGGCAACTGATTGATCTACTGTTAAAGTGGTAGTATCGATCACTAATTCGGGATCTTGAGGCTCTTCATACGGTGCGGAGATACCAGTAAAGTTATCAATTTCTCCCTCTTGAGCCTGCTTATATAATCCTTTCGGGTCTCTATTAGCACAAGTCTCTACATCCGCTTTGACGTAAATCTCTATAAAGTTATCGCTCCCAACTTGCTGACGAGCAAAGTTACGCATCTTTTGCTGTGGTGAGATAAAGGAAGCTAAAGTAATTAATCCAGCATCCTTCATTAAAGCAGCTACTTCAGCAATCCGCCGTATATTCTCGGCTCTATCTTCTTTAGCAAAATCGAGATCAGCATTCAAACCATGTCGAATATTATCCCCATCTAATCTATATACAGCACGACCTTGATTTAGTAATCTTTTCTCCACTTCGACCGCAATTGTAGACTTACCAGAACCAGATAACCCAGTTAACCAGACAACCAACCCCGGTTGATTTAAGTTACGAGATCTATCTTGATAGGTGACTTTACCTTCATGCCAGACTATATTAGAATTATTCTTCTCTACCTTCAATCTAACTCCCCCTCTGTAAGTTGAATAATAACCTACTAAATATATATTTCTTGCTAACAGTTACTATTTCCTGTACCTAATTATAACTTTTGACATCCTCCCCGTTCGTGACATTAGGAACGGGGATTCCTAGAAGAAACTTACGAGGTTGTCTGCTGATTAAACGCCAGTCTATTTCTAGTAGGCGAGTAGGCTCTTTTGCCATGATTAGGCTTTGTCTATGAATGACGCAAACTTAGAGGCTGTGCCATCAGCCCTCCTGAGATATGGATATACCAACTCAGGCACTTAGACTATTACCATCTAAGCAGATTGTTGTTCCAAATGTGCTATATTCCTACTTGCATTCAAATCGGCATGG
>JBNJEL010000093.1:0-7244 GCA_051745835.1 Bacillota bacterium | reverse complement strand
AATAATTCGCTGCATCTTTTTTTGTTCACTCTTTTTAAACTGATTGCTAAAGATTCGCCTTCCTTCTACCACAACAATCCTTCGTTCAGCATTAAATGGTAATTGATTAATCGAACTACTTAATTGAGAGATAAAATTTTTCTCACCATCATCAAATCTATCATAATTAAAATCTTTAAAGTCTTGGTCAAGAAATTCAGCTAAAAATTGATTAATAAATTCCTTCATTAAATAATCTTCACTACCAATTAATAAATAAAGATTATCTAAACTACTTAACGATTGTTTTAAAATTTCTTTATGCTGCATTCATCTCACCTCTAATACTTTAATTCTTGATAAAATAGTGCATTCCTTTCTAATAGTCGATTAACTACCTTTAACTACTAGTATAACACTAACAAAAAATTAAATAATATAATCAACAGACTGCTAGAATAGAGTTAAATTTAAAATTAAATCTCTTAAATGACAAACTTTGCTTCAACTAGCAGTCAGTTAAACAAGTGTCTATAAGTACTAGTATAAACTCTGAATTTAAATTGAATAATAGTATTAACAGATAATAAAGGAGGTGGCGTTAATGAGCATTAGAAGCAATAGTAATCGTTTGATTAATCCCATGGCTAAACAGGCAATGGATAAGTTTAAATTAGAAGCTGCACAGGAACTTAACGTTTCTAATGAATACAAGTCTGGTTACTGGGGCAATATGACTTCTCGTGAATGTGGTTCTGTCGGTGGTCAGATGGTTAAGAAGATGGTTGAAGAGTATCAAAATAAATTAGCTAACGACAGTTCACAACCGACACAATAGATTAACTTAAAGATTAGATTAATTTAATTACTACACTAGGAGGTGTAAAGAATGGGAATTAGAAGTAATAGCAATCGTTTAATCAACCCAATGGCTAAGCAGGCAATGGATAAGTTTAAATTAGAAGCTGCACAAGAACTTAACGTTTCTGATGAGTATAAATCTGGTTACTGGGGTAATATGACTTCGCGTGAATGTGGAGCCGTCGGTGGTCAGATGGTTAAGAAGATGGTTGAAGAGTATCAAAATAAATTAGCTAACGGTAGTGGTACGCAAGGAACTCAATCCTCTACTGATAGTAATAACTATAACTTAGCTAATAAAGCTGGACAGTATCAACCTCAACAATAACTAAAATGATGAGTGGAATAGCTATTCCACTCATCCCCTCCTACATAATCTAACCTTATTACGTTTAACTGGCTATCGGTCTCGTACTGATAGCCAGTTACAGAAGCTGAATTAATTGATTAACTATAAAGGTAACTAGCACCGCTATTGCTGTTGTTAATACTCCAGCTACTATAACCCACTTCCAACTATCTGTCTCTTTTTTAATAGTCAATAATGTTGTCCCGCAAGGAAAGTGTAGTAGTGAGAATAACATTGTTGATAAAGCAGTTACCCACGTCCAACCATGTTCTACTAATACCTGTTTAAAAACTTCTAAATTGGACGGTTCAACCATTGCTTCAGTTGAAAGATAGCTCATCAATAAGATAGGTAGAACGATCTCATTAGCCGGTAGTCCCAAACAGAAAGCTAATAGAATAAAGCCATCCATACCTAATAACTGAGCAAAAGGATCAAGCATATTAGCTAAATAAGTAATTAAGTTAACATCTCCTAAATTAATATTAGCTAACAACCACACTATCACTCCTGCTGGTGCTGCTACCATTATTGCTCGCCCTAATACAAATAAAGTTCTATCTATAAACGAACGCACTAATACTTTACCTAGCTGTGGTTTGCGAAATGGTGGTAATTCTAGAGTAAAGCTAGATGATTCGCCTTTAAGAACTGTCCGCGATAAACCCCAAGAGACTATAAAAGTAATTATAATCCCCAACAGAACCATTCCTACCACTACTCCTGCTGCTATAAGCGAACTAGAAATACCACTAACTATTCCTCCCATAAATAAACTAGCTAAAATAATCAAAGTTGGAAACCGTCCATTACACGGAACAAAGTTATTAGTTAAAATCGCTATTAATTTTTCTCGTGGTGAATCAATAATTCTCGCCGCTATAACCCCCGCTGCATTACAACCAAAACCCATACTCATCGTCAAAGCCTGCTTACCATGAGCACCGGATTTCTTAAAGAAGTTATCTAAATTAAAGGCGACACGAGGAAGATAGCCTAAATCTTCTAGTAATGTAAAGAGTGGAAAAAAGATTGCCATTGGTGGAAACATCACAGCTACCACCCAAGCTACAGTTCGATAGACCCCAGTAACTAATAAATCATGCAGCCACTGCGGTATTCCTAAAGCTAAAATGAAATTTCCTATATGCTCTTCAAGTGAGAAGAAAACTTGACTTAACAACTGCGAAGGATAACTTGCTCCCACCAAAGTCAGCCAAAAGACTGCTCCCAATAAAATAAGCATAATTGGAAATCCTAACCACTTAGAAGTAAGTAATCGATCCAACTTATTCTCCTTACTCTGCTGCTTCTTCTTATCCTCAACATTTCTAGCAGCAATCTTTTCTGCTTGGGCATAGATATCACTTACCATCTGATCTCTAAGTTTTTGGCTATACATTTGATTATTAGACACCACTATGCACCTCTTTTTGCACTTCTAGATTAATCTTACTTGTAATCTGAACAGAATAATAGCTTTGAATAGAATCCAATATACTATAATCTCCTTCGATTAAGCGTAACGCAATCCAGCGTGTATTTACATAATCAGGTAGTAATCTTCCCAATTGTGGCAGTAACTTAGTAACCTTCTCTTCAATAATTGAACTATACTCCACTTGAAGCGGATTAATCTCTAACTTTTCTTCAACTACTTCAGCAATCTTAGCCTGTAACCTTGTTAAACCTACCTTGTCACGAGCAACAGTAGGTATAACTGGCACTTGTAGATCACTACTTAACCCTGCAATATCCAACTCAATCTCCTTACGCTCTATTTCATCCATCATATTTAAACAGATAATTACTTCATCAGTCAACTCCATAATCTGTAATCCCAGATTAAGATTTCGCTCTAATTTAGTAGCATCAATAATCACTACAGTTACATCCGGTCTAGCAAAACAGATAAAATCCCGAGCTACCCGTTCATCACTAGAATTAGCTAATAGAGAATAAGTTCCCGGCAAATCTACTACAGTATAATTGCGATCTTGATAAGTATAGTATCCTTGAGATTGAGTGACCGTTTTTCCCGGCCAATTACCCGTATGCTGCCTTAATCCGGTTAAGTTATTAAAAAGAGTACTCTTACCAGTATTAGGATTCCCTGCTAAAGCAATTAACGGACTAACTGTTTCCCAATTAGATATTTCTTTCAATTTGACCCCTCCCTTCAAAAATCTCTACTAATTATCCTGTGCTTCTTCTATCATAATCGCTGCTGCTTCTTCACTTCTTAATGCGATAGTAGCCCCTCGAATTAAGAAAGCTGTGGGATCTCCTGATGGGCTCTGTAATTTAGCTGTAACTTTAGTTCCTGGTATTAATCCTAAATCTAAAGTTCTTCTCCGTTCTTCCCCACTAGCTTTAAGGGCAACAACTACTCCGGAAGCTCCAATAGGTAGTTGAGTTAACTGCAAACTCTTACCTCCTTTCAATACTGAATCTTAAAAACTAACATGTAAAACCACTATATAGTATGATTATCTAATCAGAGATGTGACTCAATTAATAAAGATTAAGTCTCTAAAATAGACAATAAACAACTTTTTCCTTTACATTTTTCTGTGAAAATAATATAATATGATTATAATGTGGAGGTGATAGTTATAAATATAATATATAGATAATTTTTCATACATAAAATCAAAGATAACCTTTAGACAATTTAAGATCATTAAATTAAAATAAATTAAATAAAAAACCAAGGAGTGGATAATATGAAAAAAATTCTTACTTTAGGCTTAGTAATACTATTAAGTTTCACTGTTATTATCGGATGTACTCCAGTAGAAGAAAGTTCTACCGAAACACCAAACCAAGCCGATATTTCTAAAGAATCAACTACAACAGATACTCAACAACAAGAAACTGAAACTGAAGATACAGACCAACAATCTGATCCACAAGTAGAAGATGAGCAGACTGATACTACATCAAAGACAGATAAAGATAAGTCTGAAACTACTACAGATGAAGACCAAGATCAAACAGAAGAAATTAAACCTGGTCAAATGGATAACCAAGAGTATATTAAATATCTCTTAACTAATTCTCTAGGGACAGAAACAATTAAAGATAAGAACATGAAGGCTGACTATGATTATACAGATAATGCCCTAACATTAAAAGTTTCTGCTAAAGGACACGAAAAATACAGTGCACAAGAGATTAGAAATCAACTATTTACACACAGCAAGAATATTATCAACCAAGCTTTCAATGATAGACAAGATCTAACAGATATTAAATTAATCTGGTACCTCTATATAGTAGATCAAAAAGATGGCGAGCAAGGTGGCAAAGCTTCAACTATTGAAATTTCTCGAGATAAATTCGAAGAAGTTAATTGGCAAGAAGCTCCTGCAGAAGACCTACCGGATAATGTAAATGACTTCTGGATCCATCCAGCACTATAATCACAATTTAGAACTAATATTTAAGCCGGCTACTTTTAAGTAGCCGGCTTATTTTAATTAGTAGGTAATAATTAATTCAGATTATTATTTTCTAGTTGAATAATATTTGTTATACTAGTTAAGTATAATTGATCATCTAAAAGATTTAATTTAAAAATAAGATCCATATTATCATAAACAATTAAAGTATTATCTCTCTTATCTTTAATTTTAACAGTTAACCGCGCATTATAGATTATGTTATCCTCGCAAGTATTAATCTCATAGTGCTTTGTTTCAGCAGCTAAATACTCCCTTTTATTCCAAAGCAAACTTAAATGCTGTAAATACTCCTCTGGTGTATAATCAATATTCTCCACATGGACTAATTGACCGTTATGGTAAACTAGCTCCTCATCAGTAATAGTATCCGGAGTTATAATTATACTTATCTCCAAACTATTCTCTTCTCTTAACCCCCTCTGCCACTTGTTCACTACAGCAATAACATCACTCTCTTTAAATTTAATGCTGATCACCTCCCATAAATAAAAAGAGAGCAGCTGGTTAAAGTTAACGCTCAACTCCAGCTGCTCGATGATACTAACTACTAATTACTTCTCTAACTTCTTAACTGCTGCTGGTACTTCAGGCTGGTAACTATAAAATGCACTTACAGAACTCACATTTGCCTGAGCTACCTTAGTCAATAACTTCGCTACTCTCTGCTTCATCTTTATCACCTCCTCATTATAAGGATAAACTTGTAAATAATCTATAAGCTAAAGGTGTAATAGTAAACAACTGCCAAGTTATACCTGTTAATCCTGCTACCACTAAGTTATGCTGATCAGTACTTAAGATCAGAATATAATAGATTAAAATTAAACTATTAAAGAGTAAATAGGAGTACTCCTTAAATTTAAACTGCTTACTTAAGTCTGTAATTCGCTTCTCTTCTACATCAGCTGGAGCATAGAAGTAAATAATTAACGTCCCCCCTAAAAAGATAATCCATAAATAGAGATTAAGATTAATTAAAACTCCAAAATGCTTAATTAAGAGTGCTAAAAAGGTAAAGATTATTCCCCCTACTAACGCACACTTCTTAAAACTAGAAGAATGAACACCACCAGAAATAGTTCTTAAGATTGAGACATTTACTGCTAAAATAATTGCTAATTTAAAGACTCCTAATACCAAAGAAAAGAAACTCAATAACAAATAAGCTCCACCAGTAGTTAATAAGATAGTTAATCCATAGATTAATATCTGCCTTCTCTCTTCTACAAGATCATCATAAAAGTGATCAATTAATCTAATACTTAATAACTCTACTTCATTTTTAGTTTTCATTATTAACCCTCCTTTATAATTGAAAACATTGCGTTAAAATATTTTTTAACGCAATGTTAATACAGTTATAGACTAATATTTTAAGTTTTTTTACCATTTAAGAAGGATTTAACATATTTATCTTTAATAATTAATATAGAAGAATAAAAAATATACTTCTAATCACTATTTAATCTCCATTTAAAACATAGAAAAATATTTCCAAGTAAAGTAGTTTCTTATCTCTAATACAATAAACTTAACTACTAAAATCTAATAAAAACCTAACCTAATTAGTTGTTCCTCAAGATTACTCTACTATAAAGAGTGATCACAACAGTGAACAACTTTTATTTATTTAAAATAAATTAGCTTATTTTAATAATTTGAAGGAAAAAAGTACTCAATATAGAATTAAAAAATTAAAGAAGAATTATTTTAATCTATATTAACAGGAGGCAAAAATGGAACTTTCAATCAACCAATTTATTATACATAGTATTCCAGAAAGTTTCTTAATAATTTATGTAGGATTAGGGCTAGCTAATATCAAAACTAAGTCAATCAACTACATAAAAATGACTGCTATCTATACTTTCTTTTTAGTACTAACTAGAAATATTCTTAATCTGTATGGTTTTCATACGCTCATATTATTAATGATTCTATTTAGTTTACTAAAGTACTTTACTCCTATAAGCTGGGATATAGCTATCATCTCTGCTCTATTAGACTTTATTATCTTATATATTGGCGAATCACTATTTTTCTCTTTAATATTCATTCCATTAAACTTAAGTAATATTCAAGATTTCTATCAATTTACTAATGATAACTTCATCCTAGCTTCTTTCTTAATCTATTTAACAAAATTACCTGTCATTATCTGTGCTCTACTAATTAAGTTCAAGAACTTTAATCTATTAAAGTTAAACTTTGTAAAACTAAGTAATAATCAATCAGATGGTGATAATTATGGATCGAATAAGTAATTCCAAATTGAAATATATTATTATTATTCTATTAGCACAATCTTTATTGCTTCTAATGATTAACGGCGGAATACATATAAGCATCTTTAATTTAAAACCAATATTATTAGATATTTTTCTTCTTATAACTATTGGTCTTTCCTTCTTATCAATTATTATGATCCAAGAAGTATTTAAGTTAATCCAACGCGAAACAGGGTTTAGAATTCAACAAGTAAAACTAACTAAGAATGAAGAACTAATTAAAAACCTGCGTAGTCAAAAACATGACTTTTCTAACCACTTACAAACCATCTACGGTATGGTACAGCTTAATAAGAATGG
>JBNJEL010000092.1:0-7246 GCA_051745835.1 Bacillota bacterium | reverse complement strand
ATGGAGTAGTCATTGTAACAAAGAGTATAAGCGCAAGATGAAGATGGAGAATGTGACTTTCAGTCTCCTACTTAATGGAGTAGTCATTGTAACCGCAAAAATAGCAGAGTACGAACCCTATCATAGCAAGCCTGATAGTACCTCGCTTTTCACTAATCACCTTCAATATTTCGAAAGGTGAATCTTGCATGAAAGCCCGGGAGGTTTTCGAAACTAGCTTCAACCACTGCTAGTATAGTAATCAACGCTAATTTTAATTTTGCATCTTCAACTTATAAAGCGCAGCTAACTCCTAATTAAAGCCACCTTTCGAAACTGCATAAATTTTCAATAACAATTTATCTTTAAATTCATTGCTCTGCTATAATAATTATTAGATATATTTAACACCTACTCCTGCATATTAATAAAATAAATGTAAAAAAACAGCCACCAAACGGTGGCTAACTATCTCTTATCTCTTTTGGTTTTATATCTCTCTACTTCTCTTCTAGATAATAATGTAACATTGGTAGACTTCTTCAATGGGGTTAAATTACCTTTCTTAATATGATAACTAATATTCTGCCTACCACAGTCTAATAACTCCGCAGCTTCCTCGGTAGTCAATACATTTTCAGCTAAAAACTTCTCGTACTCTTGATCGTTTTCAAACATATCACCACTCCCTGATCAATCCTGAAATAATAGTCAAAATAGATATACCTAAAAACAACCAAGATAATGTTACATTACCTGTCCTATACCATAACCAAGCTATGAAACCAAAAGCAATAGCACTTGAAATTGATTTTTTCATATTAGTATGGTAGAATGGTTTTAGAAGTGGGAGGGAATTAACCCTCCCGAATATTTCCTTACTGCTCATCACTGTCCTTATCAGTGGTGAGTTTTTTATATTTTGAGATAATTTCTAGAACTGTCTGTACTATCTTAGTTGCTGTAAGTATTAGTCCTAAAATTATCCCAATCAATTCTAACCATTCCACCTCGTCACCTCCTTTCATCTTCTATACATATTATACCATATTACTTTACTGCTGTCAAGTATATCTGCTATATAATCCTATCATTTCTCTATAAATTAAGTTGTTGAATAACTAAAATTTCCAATTAAATATGAAAAAGTCGCCCTTTTCTGGTATCATGTTAAGAGCCTAAACAAAACAATAAACCAGAAAGGACGACTTAACATGATTATACCAATTAATAATGAAAAAGAAAACCACTTTTATAAAATTTGTAATGAAACTGATGAAGTTTATAATCAGCAATTTAATAATCAGGCTATCAATTCAATGGGTAGACCAAAAAAGTATACTGATTTAGAGATTATTAAATGTAAATTATACATGATTATGAATAATATTTATTGCTTACGAGAATTAGAGTGGAAACTTTTCCATGACCAATTAACTGTTAGCATAATTGGTGTTAAGGAAGTCCCAGACCATTATACCTTTTCAACTAGCAGATCAATTAGGATTTAAACTATTAGCGAATATTAATTATAGAAATGCAAATTCAATTAATAATTTTACAGATCAGTATTGATTAGAAAATGTTCTTTACTTCAACTCTAAATTAGGACAAAGAATGTACAAAAACAGACTCATAATTGAACGATTATTTGCTATTCTAAAAGAAAGATATAATCTAGAATCATCAAGATTATATGGATTTAAAAGGTATCAGTCCCATGTCCAATGGACATTATTACTCTATCTGATTGAAAAATTAATTGATCGTAAAGAAGTTATTACTGGTAATAAATACCCTTGGAATAGATAATTCAGCTAAATGAATTAACGATTAATTATAAATTACTAAATAAGAAAAAACATTAGGTGACTTTTTCAACAACCTAGATATTAAGAAAAAGAAATAAACAACAAAAAGAAGATCAGTTACGTTTAGGAAAAGATTATGATAATGAACACGATTTAGTGTTTTGCCAAAAAGACGGAAGCCCCTATCTACCGCTCTATACTACTAGACAATTTAATAAAGTAGCTAAAAGAGCTGATCTAGAAGAATTCAGATTACATGACCTGCGGCATACCCATGCTACATTAATGTTAAAAGCTGAAGTCCATCCTAAAATTGTTCAGGAAAGATTAGGGCACAGTTCAATTACTCAAACTTTGGATACTTACTCTCATATTATTTCAAGTATGCAAAAAGAAGCAGTTAAAAAGCTTAAAAACAGCCTAAAAAAATAAGTATGGCGACAAAATGGCGTCATTTTATTTTATAAATCAGAAAAGGCTCAAGAGCAAAATGCTCTTAAGCCTTGATATCATAGTAAATATAAATGGTGCGGACAGATGGGATCGAACCATCGGCCTCTACGATGTCAACGTAGCGCTCTCCCCCTGAGCTATGTCCGCAGATAAAAAAATGGTGCCGGAGGTGGGACTCGAACCCACACGAGCACAAAAGGCTCACCGGATTTTAAGTCCGATGCGTCTGCCAATTCCGCCACTCCGGCATTATTATTGGAGGTGGCGCCCAGATTTGAACTGGGGAATAAAGGATTTGCAGTCCTCTGCCTTACCAACTTGGCTACGCCACCTCTTCAATTTTTATCACTCTTTCCTCATGCGACATCTAGTAGTATATAATATAACCCCTTAATAGTCAAAGAGATAAAAAATCGATTATAAGCAATTAATATAATTTAAACCACTAATATTAGCTTATACTCTATCTTACTTCATTATTTAAAATAATTTACTCATCTTGCTTTACTTGTACTATCTCCTCTTCACGTCCTGTATTAGCATTAATGTAAACTTTATATTCACTCTCTTTAAGACTACCGATAAATTCATAACTTAATATCTCCGCTTGCTGGTCATCTCTAATTACTACTAATTGATTATCGGTTAACTCTAAACGCTGATTAACTTTAGACTTCGCTTCCGCTACACTCAACTTAGGCTCTAAATCAACCTCTAAATCCTGATTCAAAAGATATTCCCGACTATTGAACCCTATAATTGATCCATTATCCAACGCAACCTTCACTCGAACCTCTTGTGGATAAATTAATACTCCCTCTTCTTTCGGTGCTAAAATTACTGTCCCAATATTGCGGCTAAGTTTGATCTTCTTAATCGCTAAGTTATCATAATTATTAGCTGTTAAAAATTCCTCAGCTTTCTGTTTTATTTCTTTAGTCTCTAATTTAGCCTCACCAAATGACCGCTGTTCTAAAAACCAAATTACTTTACCTAAATTACGACTAATATCAAACATAATCTCACCATTATCTCTATGCTCTGCATAAGCCATTACTGTAATGATTGAATCATTTTTAGGATTTATCTCATCATCAGCTACTTTGAATTGATACTTCTTACTCCGCTCTCCCAAAAAGTTTTGCGCTAACTTAACTGCCTGCTCTCGATTAGTTACTCTATCCTCCTTATCTCCCTCTAAATCACCTACTTGCAGTTTAATTTTACTAGCTTGACGCTGTAATAAATCCAAGTTGATTTCATTACCCTTCTTTTCTAATCCTTGTAAACTACTTAATACTCGATTATTCTTAAAATCCTGCTCCTCTAAAACTATATGACGCTGATCACTCCACCGAAAACCTTCTTGTTCAATCTGATTGTGGATCTCTTCAAACTCTTTAGCAGCTATCTTAATTTGACTATGTAACTGACTTAAATTATTCCAATCCTTCGCTATTAAATTTCCCTTTAAGTTATTTTGAGCTAAACGATAAGTATAGCGTTCAGTCTTAGCTATTAATTTCTTGAATTTAGTTAAGGAGACACCAGCAATCGGTAATTCTCCTAAATCTTCCTGTACAGCAAAACAGTTACGCCAGATATTATTTAACTTCACTAACCGCCGTTCACTAGATTTAGTAACTAAAGCAGTAGCTAATCCTGTTTCGAGTGCTTCTAAATTATTATTCAACTCATGAAATGCATTTCGATACTGATTCTCCGTTTGCTCTTCCCACTTAGTTAAAACCTGATTCTTCTTTACGCCCCAATAACCTACAGCTACTAGAGCTACTACTAATAGACCAATAATTAAATTTCTCTTCACATTAAACACTCCTTAATCATAATCGATTTAATTCTACTTAGCAAAGATATGCTTACCAATTCTTCTTACCTGCGGTCTAGAAAATATCCAATTAGTCGTTACTTTAACCGGATTATAGTAATAAATACAACCGTAAGTTGGATCCCAACCCGAAACTGCATCTAAAGCAGCACGAATAGCATTATCATTAGGAGTATGTGACCAAATCTCGCCTCTAGCTACCGCAGTAAATGCCCACGGTTGATAGATTACTCCTGAAATCGAATTAGGAAATTTATCATCTCGAACTCGATTCATAATTACTGCCCCGACTGCTACCTGTCCTAGATAAGTTTCTCCACGTGCTTCAGCTGAAATAGTCCGTGCCATTAAGCGAGCAGTAGGTGATAGACTCCAAAAGCTAGGTGCTCCCTGGGACTGTACTTCTTCTACTTGCAACTCTGAGTGTTGATTAAAGTTCCAGATTCCTACTCCTAACATTACTATTAAGATTAATAGAATACTAATTCTTTTCATTCTTCCAGCCTCCATTTTTGATTTGATTATCAATCATAGTTTTTACAATTAAGTAGAATTTATTCCTCATAAATATAAAAAAGCCCAGACAGAAAGTTCTGCCTGGGCTTTGCTGATTAAAGTTTGCGTTTGTAAGTAAGAAGCTTATAAACCGCTAACAAGTTTATAATTTATAATTGCTATCACTTATGATTTAACTACGTTTTCAGCCTGAGGGCCTTTTTCTCCCTCTACAATTTCAAACTCTACTTCTTCTCCATCTTCTAAAGTCTTAAAGCCTTCTTCCTCAATTGCAGAATAATGAACAAAGATGTCTTCTCCCTCTTCACTCTCAATAAATCCATAACCTTTCTTAGCATCAAACCACTTTACTGTTCCTGATAAAATCACTAAAAATCCCTCCATAGATATTAAACTTAAATTATTTTTCGCCAATCCACTAATTCTAATAATGATTGACAAGTATAATTTTATCATAGAATTTCTAATATGTCCAGAAAATTAGCTAAATCTAATTAAATGACTTCTTCCCATAACTGATAGTAGTGTTCTAACTGCTCCTCTAAGTTCTCATACTCTGTGGATAAAGCAGCTAACTCTTCTTGGTCCTCATATAACTCCTTACTTTCGAACTGCTCTTCGAGTTCCGATAATCGATCCTCTAACTCCATAATCTCTGCTTCTAACTCAGCACAATCAATCTCTTCTTGTTGATCATCACTCTCTTGCTTATTCTTAGCTGACTGTTGATTACTCTGTGCTTGACGTTCAGCTTCTTTCTGAGCAGCTAAAAGTTCTTGATACTGCTGACGATAGTCGGAGTAATTACCGCGGTACTCCTTAAGCTCTGCACCTTCAATAGCTAAAACGCGATCTGTAAATTGGTCTAAGAAGTAGCGATCGTGAGAAATAATTAAAACTGTACCTGAATACTCCTCTAATGCCGATTCCAAGATCTCTTTAGATTTGATATCGAGATGGTTAGTCGGCTCATCTAACAACAGCAGATTAAAGTCTTGAATCGATAATTTAGCTAACGACAATCTAGCCTTCTCACCACCACTTAAGGTGCTAACTTCTTTAAAGACATCATCACCTTTAAATAAGAAGCGAGCCAGTACATCACGCGCATAACTGGTAGTTACATCGTCTACTTTCTGTAGTTCTTGAATCAAATTATAATCCGAAGTTAAAGATTGATGCTCCTGATCGTAATAAGCTAACTTCACCTTAGCTCCTAACTGTACCTGTCCGCTATCTGGATTTTCAACACCAGCTAAGATCTTAAATAGTGTCGTCTTACCGCTACCGTTAGCACCAACTAAAGCGACCTTCTCTCCGCGATAGAGCTTAAA
Source organism: Bacillota bacterium (assembly GCA_051745835.1). GTDB lineage: Bacteria > Bacillota > Halanaerobiia > Halobacteroidales > Acetohalobiaceae > JBNJEL01. The sequence continues at coordinate 1,304 of JBNJEL010000092.1, read as the reverse complement.
GTTAGTTGCTGTAATAATCTCTTCTTCCGCATAGGATTTGGTTAAGTCTTGAGCCTCTAAGACCTCACGACCACTAGTTGTCCGCCTAGCAAACTCAATCTTAGGCTGATCTAATTGCGGCGGTGGTGGTATCTTCTCCATACGCTCTAACTTCTTTTGACGTCCGCGCGCCTGCTTAGCATCAACCCCCGCTTTATTCTTACGAATGTAAGCCTTCATCTTCTTAATCTTCTTCTGCTGCTGTTCATACTCCCGCTGCCAAGTTAAGACTCGCTGCTCTTTCTCTTCAAGATAAAAAGAATAATCGCCACTATACTTCTCTAAGCGTCCCTTCTCTAGTTCCCAGATACGATTAACCACCTGATCTAAGAAGTAGCGATCATGGGAGATAATCACTACTGCCCCTGGATAATCAACTAAGTAATCCTCTAACCACTCTTTAGCCTGAAAATCGAGGTGATTAGTTGGTTCATCTAATAATAAAAGCTCAGGTTCCTGTAAAAGCAACTTTGCCAGTAGTGCTCTCGTCTTCTCACCACCGCTGAAATTACTTAACCGTGCCTCAAACTCAGCAGAACTAAAGCCTAATCCGCGCAATACTCCCTTAATTCTACTCTCATACTGGTAACCGCCTTCTTCTTCAAACTCTTGTCGCAGACGACTATAACGCTGCATTACTTTATCTAACTCACTGCCGCTAACCTCGCCCATCTTACTTTCTAACTCTGCTAACTTAGCTTCCAAATCAAAGAGATGATCGAAGATACTTAACATCTCTTGATAGAGTGTTCGCTCAGCACTAAAGTTATGGCTCTGCTCTAAATAACCAATCTCTAGATCATTGCTGGTCATTAATTCACCGCTATCTAAGTATTCTCGTTCACTTAATACTCTAAAAAGAGTCGACTTGCCTGTTCCATTAGCACCAATTAAGCCTACACGATCTCTCTTTTGAATCTGTAGCGAAATATTACTAAAGATAGTCTGTTCTGGATAAACCTTACTTGCTTCTCGTAACTGTAATAAAGACAATTCTTATTCCTCCTGCTTAGGTTCTTGTTGACATTGAGGACAGAAATATGAACTACGCCCTCCAACTTTAATTCGTTCTAAATCAGTAGTACACCTGTTACACTCTCCGCCTTCGCGATCATAAACTCGTAAGTGATCTTGGTAGCTACCAGCCGCACCGCTAGCATCTACATAATCCCACTTCGTTGTACCGCGGTGCTTAATTCCTTCACTTAAGACCTGCCTAATTGCCTGATAGAGTCGTTCTATCTCTTCCTCAGTTAAAGTATCTG
>JBNJEL010000091.1:0-7310 GCA_051745835.1 Bacillota bacterium | reverse complement strand
TGGAGTTGAAGTTAGCACCTCCACAGAAAGATTAGTTACTTTAGAAGAGTTAGTAGTAAAGAGTAACTTATGGCAGTTAATTCTGTCTAATAAAGAAGTAGTAGCAAGTCTTAGTCGAGTTGAAGTTAATGGATTAGAGTTAGAGATAGATAGTAAGCTACAGCAAACAATGGAGTCTAATAATCAATTTAAGTCGCAAGATAAAGAGTTACTAGAGGAATTTTCTGGACAAGTAGTTATTAATAATAGTAAGATTAAGAGTAATTATTTAAGTGATGGTAGTGGAGTTAAGATTAATAAGGGAGTAATAGATTATAGCGGGCAACAGCTTGTAGGTAATGGTAAATTAGAGTTGTTATCGTCTTCAGATTCTGCATCAGGAAGTGTGGAAGTAGCGGTGCAGAGTAATTTAGATGATTTTGAATTAGATTTGCAATTAGATGAGATACAGTTAGATCAATTTAGTACAGCGATATCTAAGCAATTACTGCCTACAGAGTTGAAAGTAAGTAGAGGTAAAGTAAGCGGCGAAGTTAAGCTAGCAGGTAATCTGAATAATATTGCTCTAACTGAGTTAGATTGTAATGCTCAGTTAACAGTAGCAAAAGTAGTGGCTACTCATCAAGATCTTCCACTAAAGCTACGAATTAATGAGAGTAAGTTAACGTTAAAGAAACAGCAGTTGTTAATTAATAGATTAGTAGGACAGTTAGGTTCTACACCACTGGAAGCACAAGGAGTGGTTAGAAATCTAACGAATCCTAATTTCTATGTTAGATATCAAACTTCACAGCTGCCACTAGAAGTTAGTCAGAAGTGGTTACCTTCTGATCTTAAATTGACTGGTGCTGCAGAAGTGAGAGGAGAAGTACGCGGTTCTAAAGATAGATTATCTACTACAGCTAAAGTAGTTGTTGCTAATGGTAAGTTTAATGATGTGGCGGTAAACGATTTAGAGTTTGATTTATGGTATAATGATGGGCTGGTTAGCTTTAGTAACTTAGAGGCAAAAGTTGCTTCTGGATCATTAGAAGGGCGAGGTACTATTACCTTACCGCCTTATCATGATAAATTATATACAGCTTCTTTGGAATTAAATGAGTTGGATTTAGCTAAATTAAGTAGAATTAGTGATCAATTAGCACTTAGTGGTCAAGCAGATGGTAATTTAGTAATTAGTGGGCAAGAGACAGCAGATAGTTTAAGTTTGTTTGGTGATGCTCAAATTAGTAATGGTCAGCTATACGGTTGTAAGTTTGATGAATTAAGTAGTAATTTGTGGTATGCTAATCAACAGTTATTGGTAAGTGACCTAATGATGGAAACAGCTGAAGGAAGTTGGCAGGTGCAAGGAATTGTTGATGAGCAGCGTGATTTAGATTTGAGCATTAAAGGAGAAGGAATTAAATTAGCTCAACTAGATCAGCTACATAATTATCAAGATTTAACAGGGACTTTAGAACTAGAGGGTAACTTAACTGGTAATTTAGTTGATCCTATCTTTACTGGTGGGGTTAAGTTAACAGATATTGAGTACTTAGATTATCAGTTTGAAGAGTTAGAAGGATTAGTTACTTATCAAAAACAAGAGATTGATTTACAGGAATTAACCTTTAGTCAAGGTGCTAGTCGTTACTATGCTGATGGTCAAATAAAGTTACAGGATCAAATGAAAGTTGATCTTAATTTAGAGACCGAGGCAGGAAGGATTGAAGATTTATATAAATTAATGGGTAACCAACAGTTAGCAGAGATCAGTGGACAAATAGCTGGTCAGATTAACTTAACCGGTGCTCTTAATGATTTAACAGCTAGCGGAGAATTACAGTTGCTAGAAGGAGAATTTAGAGGTTTAACTTTAGATTCTGGTCAAGCAATTTTTGATTGGTATGATGACCAACTACAGCTTAATAAATTAGAAATTAATGGTGAGCAGTTAGCGATTACAGCTAAGGGACAGGTTAATCAGAAGGGGCAATTAGATTTAGCAGTAGCGGCTGATAAGGTTAATTTAACTAGATTAGATTTACTTGAAGGGCAAGCAGATGGTAGATTGGATTTTACAGGTTCTATTACTGGAGAGATAACAGAACCAATTGTCAGTGGAGAATTTGTAATAAATAATCCTGCAATAGAGGATTATGATTTTAATAGCAGTCAAGGACAGATAACTTATAATCATCAACAACAGTTGCTGCAGTTACAGGAAACTGTGATTAAAAAAGATGAAACTGAGTATCAGGTCAGTGGAGGATTAGATTTAGCTGCTGGCAGATTTAAGAGTTTCAAGCTTGATGTGTTTAATGGTTATTTACAAGAAGTGATAGAGTTATTACCAGTAAAGAATCACGATTATACTATTCATCATGATTTTTATGGTCAGTTAGAGTTGGACGGTTTATTTACGCAACCGCAAGTAGCAGGTGAAGTAGTGGTTAAGGATATTGATCAATCTGGTTTTTTAGCAATCAATGGTACTTATGATTTCCAATCCGGAGCCGACTTAAGTTTACAGATTTATGATTTTACAGTGGCTCCTTTCAATAAATTACTGCCGAATAAAACAGAATTAGGTGGCGATTTAACGGCTGATGTACAGTTAAATGGTCAATTCCCTCAGTTAAGGATCCAATCTAACTTGGAATTAAAGGATGGTCGGATTGGTTCTTTAGATTACCAATCATTAAGCGGTAAGATAGTTTGGACTAAGCAAGGATTATTTAAAGTGGTAGAACCGTTGCAATTACAGATTAATCAAGATAATTTAGCCGTTCTAACTGGGGAGTTGCCGTTAGAGCTAGATAATCACCACCAACAAAGGTTACACCTTACTTTAGAACAAGGTAATTTGAACTTGCTTACTGATTGGTGGGAAGAGGTTCAATCTGCTCGGGGTAATCTAGACTTTGATTTAACGATTGGCGGTAGCATTACGGCACCGCAGTTTAGTGGTCAAAGCAGTTTGAGTGCAGGACGATTAAAATTACCAGTTCTAAAGGAGGATATTACTAATGCCAAAGGTAGATTAGAGTTTACAAATCAAGAGTTAAAGTTAGAGAAGTTAAGCGGACAGCAGGGTCAAGGTGGTTTTAAAGCAGCTGGTCGAATGGAGATTGATGATTGGCAGTTAGGGAGAGTTGATTTAGATGTTGATGGTAGAAAGATATCTTTAGATCACGGTTCGTGGCAGGGTAAGAATGATTTTGCGATAAAGGTTACAGGTGCAGCTAAGTCACCATTAGTTAACGGAGAGATTAAGGTCTATGATACTGAAATTGGGATTCCATTTGATTTACCAATGTCTACTACATCTGAAACGAACCAAGATTGGAGTCCGCAGTTTGATTTAAATTTAAGACCTCATTCTAATGTGCGAGTGGTTAATGATAATTTAAATATCTTAGTAGAGTCAGGTCAGGTTAACTTAGTAAGTACTGATCAGGGATTAGCTTTAGCAGGACAATTAGAGTCCTCTAGCGGTAGTTTTGGCTACTATAATACAAATTTTGAATTAGAGTCTGCTACGGCTGTCTTTGATAGATATGAAGGTTTAATTCCTTATCTAAATCTAACTGCTCACACAACAGTCAATAGGAGTCAGATTAATCGATCAGTAAGTGAAACTCAATCAACTGAATCGGAAGATACTGCAACGCAAGATGGATCTTCTAGTACTAGTGAGACTGAAACTTTAACGCAGGAAGCTGACCTATTTGCTAAAGAGGTGGAAGTTACTTTACAGTTAAGCGGTTTAGCTGATCAGATGCAGATTAATTTACAGTCCAATCCTGCTTTAAGTCAGGAACAGATTATTATGTTATTAGCTAATGATGGCGGATTAAGTGGTCTGTTAGAAGGAGAGTATGAGCAGTTGATACGCACAGAATTATTGCGTGTTTTTGAGAGTAACTTGGATTTGAAGTTCTTTTCTAACATAGAAGAAACCTTAAAAGATAAGTGGGATTTAGATAGATTTAAGATTTATACTGGTTTTAGAGGTGATTGGCGTATAGAGTTAGGCAAGAATGTTTCGGAGAGATTAACTTTGAATTATAAGCAACAGTTTGCTGAAGAAGATGTTCAGTCGTTAGGCTTTGAGTATCGTATCTGGGATCTTTTAGGAAGTGTTATATTAGATGGTACAATTAATAATGATGAAGAGTATCAGCTTAAATTGAAATCTAACTTTTCATTTTAACAGAGGGAGGAAGATAAGTTGCAGAATTATCGCCAAGTAGTAGCTGTGGTTTTAAGCTGTTTTATTATACTAGGGAGTAGTGGTTTAGCTATAGCGGAGACTGAATTAGAAGAGGGTGACAATCTGATTACAGCAATAGAAGTAGCTGGTAATCAGAAGGTAACAGAAGAAGAAATTTTGGAAGTAGTAGAGATAGAAGTAGGAGAGTCAGTTTCTAATAAGAAGTTAGAACAGGATTTGCAGTCTATTTATGAATTAGGTTACTTTTTTGATGTGAGTGCTTCTTTTGAGAACTTTCGAGGTGGAGTAAAGTTAATTTTTGAAGTAGTAGAGAATCCTGAACTTAGTGAAGTTGAATTTGAAGGTAATAATTCACTTAGTGACGATAAGTTAGCAGAAGTTCTTGATTTGACGACTGGAGAGTTATTAAATACATCTCAGTTAAATCAGGGACTAAGAGAGATTGAGTCCTACTATCAAGATCAAGGTTATATTTTAGCTAAAGTAGCAGATATCTCTGTAAGTGATGAAGGAAGATTACAAGTAAAGATTAATGAAGGACAATTAGCGGAGATTAAAGTTGAAGGTAATGAGAAGACAAAGGATTTTGTAATTAAGCGTAATCTAACCTTACAAGAAGGGGAGGTCTTTAATGCTCAGCAGATGCGGGAAGATCTGCGTAAAATCTATAATTTAGGACTCTTTCAAGATATTCAACCGCAATTACAGCAGGTGCCTTCGGGAGAGAATGAGGTAGTTCTAACTATTTCTGTTAAAGAACGTAAGACCGGTAGTGTAGGAATTGGTGCCGGTTATGGTGATTCCGATGGCTGGTTTGGTAACTTCGAGATAGAAGAGAAGAACTTCCGCGGTCGAGCTCAGGAATTGGGCTTTAATTGGAAGTTCGGAGAAGAAGAGACTACTTATGAGATAGATTTCTTTGAACCGTGGTTATTTGGGAGTGATACTTCATTAGGCTTTAATGTATATGATCGAACTGATGAGGTTAATGATCGCGAGGAAAAAGAACAGGGGGGTAGTATTACTTTAGGACATCCTTTAGGATATGATATTAAGGGTTACCTAACTTATACTCACGAAAATGTAGATGTAGAGAATTTGGCGGATGGATCTAATCGCTATGATGGTGACACACGCAGTTTAACTACTACCTTTGTACGAGATACGAGAAATGATGTTTTCAATCCTTCGGATGGGCGTAAAGACCGTTTTTCAGTAGAGTATGCTGGACAAGAGTTAGGTGGCGATTATGACTTTACTAAGTATAAATTGGACTTACGGGATTATACTCCTGATTTTATGACTGATGATAATACTTGGGCTTTTCACTTTGAGTTAGGATTAAGTGATAGTGACTTACCAACTCACGAAGAGTATACTCTTGGTGGAGCTCGTACGATACGAGGTTATAGTGATGATCAGTTTGAAGGAGATGAAATGATGCTCTTAAATGCTGAGTATCGTATTCCGTTCGCTGATAACTTTACTGGAGTGGTCTTTGCTGATGCTGGTAAAACTTGGGATCAAGACGAAGATGATTTAAATTTTGATAACTTGAATAAGTCAGCTGGAGTTGGGGTGCGCTATCAGACTCCAATTGGTCAATTGCGATTTGATTACGGCTGGCAGGAAGATGATTCTAAATTACACTTTAGCATAGGACAATCATTCTAAATTAAATTTAAGAAAGGGGTTAATTAAATGTTACAGGGCAGACAGTTAACAAAAATTTTAGCAGTAGCAGTTGTTATTAGTTTAGGAATAGGAGGAGCACTTTTTCTAGCACCGCAAGCAGAAGCAGATTCTAAGGCTGATGAAACAATAGCTTATGTTAATGTGGAGGAAATCTTAGCAGAACATCCACGACGTGATGAGGTTAATCAGGAATTTGAAGAGAAAGCTAAGCAGAAAAAGAAAGAGTTGCAATCTGAATTAAAGTCTAAGGTGCAAGAGAGTAGCGGAGAAGAGAGACAAAAGTTAATCCAAAGTTATAATCAGCGCTTACAAAAAGAGATTAATCAGTATAATCAAGAGTTAACTAAACCGTTAGTAGATGATATTATGTCAAAAGTTAATCAGGTAGCTAAAGAGAAAGGGTTTAAAGTAGTATTGAAGGAAGATTCAGTCGTTTATGGCGGTTATAATCTCACCGATGAAATTATAGCTAAGTTGCAGCAAGCAGAAACAGCAACTGATTAAGTGAGGAGTGAAGAATTAAATGCGCCGGAAGTTATGGTGGAAGCTAGGTTCTGTAATTTCAATTATTCTATTAGTAATTTTAGTAGCAGGTTGTAACAATTTAGGTAATAAGCCAGAAGAGGATACAAAAAAGCAGTCTATAAAGCAGCTTGAGGTGGGAGTGATTGATTTAGCTAAAGTAAGATCAGCTCATCCTCAAGTGAAAGATTTACAGGAGCTTAATAAACAACTTGGTTCGATTCAATCTAATTTAAAAGAGCAGCAGGCACTTTTAGATCGTACCTCTAAAAATCGTGGTGAGCATGTAGATAGTATTAACCAACAGATAAAAAAACGATTAACAGATATAAAAAAGAAGTATCAAAAGAAGATCGATGAACATGTGAAGCAGAAGAAAGAAGAGTTAGCAGCATATGAACAAGAGCTTAAAGCGGAGTTAGAAGAGCAGATGAAAGAAAAGCGTAATGAAGTTCAAAAAGAGTTAGATCAAAAGATTGGAAAGCGGCGGAAGGAACAACAGGCTAAAATAGAGGATTATCAACAACAGCTAAATGAAGAGTATCAACAGCAATTATTGAATTTAAGGCTCAAACTGCAGATGTTAGATTTAACTAAAGAGGAACGTAAAGAGTATCAAGCTCAACTTGATAAGTTAAAAAAGGAGAAGGAAGAGAAATTAAACCAGCGAAAAGAGAAGTTAGATGGGCAGTTAGAAGAGTATATTAAGCAGATAGAAGGAGAAGCTACAGAGAAATTGCAAGCTTATCATCAACAGTTAGCTAAATCAACTCAAGAGAAGATGAAACAACGACAACAGAAGGTAGATCAACAGTTACAAGAGTATGTTAAAGAACAGAATAAACTTCTACAAAAGGAAATAAAAGAGAAGCGG
>JBNJEL010000090.1:0-7604 GCA_051745835.1 Bacillota bacterium | reverse complement strand
ATCACCTTGCTCCTTAGCTTGCTTAATCTCAGCTATCATCTTCTCTTCAGCATCAGAGTCTAAGGTTCTAACTGGTGATTGATCTGCTTCAATTAACTGCTGATAAGTAAAGTCCTTAACCTCGGCACTCACTGAGCCTAACTGTACTACATGACTTCTAACCTGTACTCCAAACTCAGCTAATAATTTCTTAGCCACTGCACCTACTGCAACACGAGGGGCTGTCTCTCGGGCACTAGCTCGTTCTAAGATGTTTCTGATATCCTGTTGATCATACTTTAATGCTCCAGCTAAATCAGCATGACCAGGACGCGGCTTAGTAACGCGCGGTCGTACCTCTTTCTTTACCTGATCATCCTTCTTAATCTTTACTTCCTCTTGTTCATAACCACCATCTCCAGTAGCCGACATAATCTCTTCCCAGTTAGTCCAGTCTTTATTCTTAATCTGGAAGGTAACCGGGCTACCCAAGGTGCGATTAGCTCTAATACCGGATAGAATATCAACCTGATCACTCTCAACCTGCATTCTACCGCCGCGACCATATCCTCCCTGCCGACGCATTAATTCGTGATTTATATCCTCCGGCTCAATCTTTAAATTAGCCGGCAGACCTTCAATTATAGCTGTTACTGCTTTACCGTGTGACTCTCCTGCTGTAAAATACCTAAGCACTCTACCACTCCTCCAAATTTAGATCAAATTTATACTATAATTTCCTTTCTCCTACTCTATTATCCTGCTTGATTAATAAAAAAGTCCCCTTTAATTTCAATCAAGGGGAGAATCAGCAGCAATAAATCAAATATCTAATTAACTTCCACAGTCCAAGTTAAAAATCCTTCCTCTGATAATTCAGCTGCTTTCTCTTTAGCTTGAGCTTCATTTTTAAAACTTTCTGTTAATTGTACCTTATATAAGGAAGATTCTACTACTTCAGCTGAAAAGTTATGTTGTTTTAATCTAGCTACTAATTCTTCTGCCTTATTCTGGTCTTCAAAAGCTCCTAACTGAATTATATAACTTTCTTTATTATTTTTATTACTATCTATTTGATTATCATCTTCCATATTTTTAGCTATACTTTCTTTACCATCTGTAGCATCTCCAATAATTCGCGGAGTAATAAAGATAATTAATTCTTGTTTTTCAATACTTGTCTCTTTTTGCTGAAATAATTTACCTAATATTGGAATATCACCCATAATAGGAACTTTAGATAACTGTTCAAATTCTTCTTCTTGAATTAATCCACCAATAGCTATAGTTTCGCCGTCCTTAATTCTTAATTTTGTCTCTGCCTCCCTAGTAGAAATTTCTGGAGCTGTTTCTCCACTCCCGCCCTTCCAGCCAGTAATTAGACTCACTTCAGGTTCTACCTCAACAGTCACACGATCTCCTGCGATTCTAGGTAAAATATTTAATTTGATACCTATATCTTCATATCTATCAAAAGTAACAGTTTCATTGCCGGTCTCACTATCTTCTTCTCTAACCATAATCGGAACTCTATCTCCAATCATAATATTGGCTTCATTACCATCCAAAGTAGCTATTTTAGGATTAGCCAATAGATTAGCTTTACCATCTGCTTCTAAAGCTTCCAAAATTGCTTGATATTCTACTGATCCTGAAGTTTTAGTTATAGTACTTATAAAAGAAGAAGCATTAGTGTCATCAGAACTATTAGAAGTTTCAATATCCTTATAATCAATTCGTATATTCTCATTATGTCCATCATTAACAGTCCAATTAACTCCTAATTTTTCTAATTGATCACGGGAGACTTCTTCAATCCTAGCCTCAATGATTATTTGTTGCTTAGTACGATCTAATTGCTCAATTATCTCTTTAATTTGAGTAAGTTCTGACTGATAAGCAGTCACTAATAAAGTATTTGTACGATTATCAACTCTAATTGCATCTGTATTAACTAATAAATTCAATGATTTTTTCAACTTCTCAGGTTCTGAATTATCTAATTGAAATAATTTAGTCTTCTTAGTTTCAAATCTAGAGCGTAATTGTTGAGTAGTTCCAATAATAATTACATCATCTTCAATTCTATAATCTAACCCATTAGACTTAGTTAATAATTTGACAGCCTTTAAAAAAGATAATCCTTTTAAATTAGTAGAAACCTGACCTTGAACTGAATCAGTCATTATTACATTAACTTCACTTAAATCTGCAAGCGCTCTAAAAGCATCTCTTAAATCAGCTCCCTTAAGATTTAAATCAACCTCAGCGGTAGTAGTTAAGGAAGGTTGAGCCTTTACAATATTAACCACACTACAAATAACTAAAACACTAATTATTAATATCAGTAATTTATTATTATTCATCTACTCCACCTCCCAATTCATAACTAAAGTTTTGACTTTGATAATTAATTGTCAACTGCTGATTAGTTATCTTAATTATCTTACTATCAGTTAAACCATCTACAGCAGAACCTTCTTTGACTATCTGTACTTGTGAAGTCTGATTAATTACTTGTATAATAGCTCGTCTATTATCTGAGGATCTTATAATTCCTAAAACTTGTAATGGCGGCCTTTCTGTATCCTGATTAGTCATCACCTGATCATTACTTGTTTGTTTTTCTTTAACTTCTAAGCTGTGTAAAAAGGGATTAGATAACTGTTCTTGATTATAAGAATACATTAATTCTGCTGAATCACTATCTTTATTGTTATCTAATTGTGTTTCCATATCTAGAGAAACTTCTTGAGATTCAATCTGAATCATTTTTTCTAATCTTGATTTAAATGCTACCAATTCTTGTGAATCATTTATTAACGTAAAAGCCTGATAAAATAGTAACAAATTAATTATTATAAAACCTAAAAAAAGTAACAAGCTTAAATATAATACTTTTCGATTCAAATTAGTAGTTAATAATCCTGATAAATTACATTTCATCAATTAATCACCACTACTTTCTGTCACTGTATAACTAATTAATTTAAGTTTAGTCTTGATTCTATTTTGTTCAATTAATTCTCCAGTAATCTTAACCTCTGCAACTTGAATAATATAATCTAACTTCTGTAATTCAGTAAAAAACCTTAATAAATTATTATAATCACTAAGCAAGGTAACTAAAAGCGGATGCTGAATATATTGTTCCTGTTTAACTGCATCTTGTGGTTGAGTTGTTACTAACTCTACCTTCATCTCATCTGTAATCTGATTCAAATCTAATATTAACTGTGACTTTTGATTAGGCTTAAGAAAAATATACTCTTGATTATCAAGTTTTTTCTTTAATAAATGATATTTTTTATTTAACTCTTCTTTCTGTTGTAGTAGTTGTTTACTTCTCTTTAATTGATTAAGTTTCTGTTCTAACTCCTGTTCTGTCGCTGTTATTTCTTTCACTTGCGGTTGATAAAGCTGAAAATAATATCCAGTTACTAAAATCAATGCTACTGCACCAATAATCAACCTCTGCTCCCGCGTACTTAAATTATTCCACCATGTCATTTGATTCACCTACATCTTTTTCTAATTTCCCGCTAATTTGAAAGCGAGTAACCTGTTGGGCTTGATAGCCTTGTGGATTTAATTTTTCTTGTTGAGTTAAGTCAACTGAAAAACCTTTAAAATAAACAGTTGATTTTAATCCCTTGATCATTTTGCGTAATCCTTGATCAGTTAAAGCATAACCTATAAGTTTGAATTTCCTGTCTTCTTTAACTATAAAGCTACTTAACCATACTTGATCTGGAATAATTAATTGTAATTCTTTAAGCAATAAATTCCAATCTAACTGTTGTCCAATAACTTCTCTTTTTAATTGTAATCTATCTGCAAGGTCTTTGTAATCACTTTTAATCTGTCCTAATTGTTGGTTCTGCTGATTAACCTGTTTTAATTTAGATTCAGTCAATCTTATCTTCTCTTCTAATCTCATCTTACGAGCAGTTAATTTTAAATAATAAGTTAAAGGAACCAATAATAAAAGAACTATTAATCCTCCAACTAAAAATTTATCTATATTAAATTTACAATAATCTTTATATTTTTGAGGTAATAAATTAATCATTAATTAATTCACCTCTTAAACTCAGGCCAATACTAACTCCAAATAGCTGTAATTGTTGTAGCAATTTATACTGTTTTGTACCTAGGGCATCATCATTAACATATGATAATAAATCTAACTTCTTAACAGCAACTCCAAATTCATTCTCAAAATACTCTTTTAAACCTATTAGTTGACTACTACCACCTAACAAAATTAACTCTTCTAAATCATAACTTTTATGCTGTACTTGAAAGTAATCTAATGAACGATAAATAGCAGTAGTTAAATTTTTAATAATTAGATTAGTATCTCCTGTAAATAAATTATTATTAAACTTGTACTCTTCGGCTGCTGTAAAGTCTAATCCTTGATTATCAGCAATTTCTTGAGTAATATCTCGACCAGCAATTTCGATTGTGCGTGTAAATAATAAACCGTCAGCTGTAAAAACAGAAACATCAGTAGTCTTAGCTCCAATATCTAATACTCCAATAGTCTGCTGAGGATAAAGCTGTTGAATTACTCGACCTAAAGAGATAGGTTCTATCTCAATAGCTAGCGGTCTTAAATCTAATTTGTTAAATAATTTAAGATAATCATCAACTAACTCTCTGTTAACCGCTACTAACATTAATTCATAACCTCTGTTAGAATGATAACTTATTACTTCGTAATCCAAAATAGCCTCATCAACTGGTATAGGCAGCTGCTCTTCCGCTTCATACTTAATTACCTCTTTAAGCTCGTCGGAAGGCATATCAGGCAGTTCTATAGTTCTAATAATTACTTCTTCACCGCTAATTGCTGTCACTACTTGGTCTGCCTGAAATTGATATTCTATTAAAGTATCATTTATTTTAGAGCTAAGTTGGTCGATATTTTGAATACGTCCCTGCTCAAAGATTTGTTCTGGAGTCGGCTCTAAGGCTAAATTTAACAACTTAAATTGATTAGCCTGATAATCAGCTTCAGTTAATTTAATTAAACCAGAACCTAAATCTAAACCTAAGATAGTGGGATTAAAGAAATCATTTAATTTAGATTTTAAACTATTAATTAACTCCATAAATTCACCTCACTTCATCTAAAAACAATAATTAGTCAAGCTCTTGCCAGTCAATTAGTTGATAATAAAAATCAAAAGCACCAATTTCTTTATCACTAAAGAAATCAAGAAATGAATTATCAAAAGTAATATCTACACTTGCTCCTGATTTCTTTTTAATTTGATTTTCTGCTAAAATTCCTCCATTAATATCAAGCTGCTCATTAATCTTTACTAAATTACCAGAATACAATAAGCCATTCATGTCTAACTGCTCATCTATTACAATATTATCTCTTGCTATAATTATTAAATCTTCATCTATATCAATTTCAGAATCAATAGTTAACTTTCCGTCAACTACTAATACATCTTTAAAACTTCTATCTTCATTATCAATTTTCAAATTTTGATTAACATATTCTATACTCTCTAAATCCTGTTTTGCTTTTAAAGTATCAATTAAATCAATTAAATCCAAAGAAATATTAGATTGAGCTGCTGTATCTAATTTATCATCAATTAAATTATCAATATCACTATCTTCACTAGAAGATGTTTCACCTTCAATTTCAATATCATCTTCAGTAGTAATATCAGCTGTTGTCTTAATAGTTCCCGATACCTCAATGTCATCTTTAAGTTCTACATCGTCTTGTGCATAAATACTACCTTCCACATCTACTCCATCTTTAAGAGTAACCTTACCACGAGCATAAATATCCCCTGTCACCTCAATATCATCCTCTAAAGTAATATCGCTTTTGGAGTACAGATTCCCTGTAATTTCAATATCATCATTGCAATTAATATTCTTTTGAGCATAAAGATCGCCTGTTATTTCAATATCATCCTTTAAAGTAATCTTACCTGGCGTATGTATATCACCTTCTATCTCTACATCATCCTCCAGAGAAATATTTCCACTCTTTTCTGGACTAGTAGCTAAAGCATAATTAAATGATGAAACGCTTAACTTATAAGTAGCTCGAACTGTTTTATTTGTATCTTGATAATTAGAAGTAGATTCAATTACTATCTTGTTGTTATCATTATCCTGCCTTCTGATTATAATTTGATCCCAATCAATCTCACTAGCAGTGGGCTTAACTGTTGATTTTAATTGAAGTTTACCATCAGTGTTGCTTTGCCAAGCACTACTATCATCAAGTTTTGTTTTAGCATACTCAACTCCTGCTTCTGCTAAATAAAGAGCTTTAACTTGTTGTTCATTATAGGAAGCTATCTGAATTTCATTAGTTAACATATTAGCTGAAGTTACTCCAAGAGTTAATAAGACAGTGGTCACTACCATTGCCAAAAAAATTACAGATCCTTCTTCTAACTGCAACACCTCTTTACCTACCTCCCTGAACTTCGTGGATAAACCTTAGTTGTTATTAACTCTCGTTGAGAACCTATTTTTAGATGTAACTTAATAGTTACTACTCGACCACTATCTTTAAAAATATCTTCCCCTCTATCATCATATGTTGCATAATCAATAATGCTAGTCGTTACTGGATTAGGAGAAGAATCCCAATCAGCATCACTTGGCCAACTTTTCCCTGCTGCTACGTCTGTACTTATTGAATCATCACCAGGTTCTAAATTATTATAGCCTATTCTATAACCTGAATCTACCTTATAAAGTAGATATCGCAGATAATAATACTGATCATCAGCAACACTATCATTAATAAACTGATCATCTTTACCACTTATTCGCAATCGCAACTGACCACCAGTTATTCCTTCGGCGGAAGTAATTTGAATAGCTTCAGCTGACCTAATCCGCTTAGCCAATAATTCAGTAGTAGCCCGCCCGCTCTGACGTAAATCTATTTGCTGACGACTAAAGTCCCACACCTTAACTCCACTAAACATTAAATTCATTATTGCTGTTCCTACCAATCCTACAATAGCTAATGTAATCATTATCTCTATTAAGGTAAAACCTTCTGCTTGCTGCTGATCTATCATATTAACGTTCACCTACTATAGATTTTAATTGTAACGACTTGTTATCATCTGCCCACCACACAGTAATAATTACTTCTTTAAGTCCTGACTCTAACTCTTTAATCTCAACCTCCCTTTTAAAATTAGATGCTTCAGATAAATCTCCATAATCTTCGACAACTGAATTTATGTTGGCAACTTCTTTACTTTTCACTTCTTCTAACTTCATCTGGGCTAAATTTAGAGCTTTACTTCTCAGATTAGTCTGATTAACCATACGCAGACTATTAGTTAAATAGCCAGTCATCGGAATAAGCACAACTGCTAAAATTGCCATCCCTACCATTACTTCAACCAAGGTCAGTCCCTGCTCTGCTTGCAAAGAATTAATTATAATCTACCTCCACCACATTTAATTGCGCTTATCAACTCTAATTCTACCTAATACACTAACTACTACTTCATACTTCTGCTGTTGACCATTCTTTAAAATGATAGTACCACTAAAACCCCAATCTGTATTTCCTGTGGGCACAAACTTTATCTCATCACCAGTAAAGTCAC
>JBNJEL010000089.1:0-7810 GCA_051745835.1 Bacillota bacterium | reverse complement strand
TTTAGCGATTGGATTAATCTATTATGCGCCACAAGTTAATGCCATGCATATCGCAGAAGGTTTCTTACCGGTTAAGTGGGCTGGCGGATGGTGGTTAGTGGCTCTACCATTCTTAATTATAGGAGTGAAAAGGATTAGGGAGCTGACTGCTAAACAGACAAGTAGTAAGATTTTACTAGCGGTAGCAGGTGCTTTCTTATTCGTACTATCATCACTTAAGCTGCCGTCTTTAACTGGTAGCTGCTCACATCCAACAGGAATTGGTTTAGGAGCGATTCTGTTTGGGCCGTGGCCAATGGTGGTGTTAGGCTGTATCGTTCTGCTCTTTCAAGCACTACTATTAGCTCATGGAGGCTTGACTACCTTAGGGGCTAATCTCTTTTCGATGGCGATTGTAGGTGCATTTACAGCTTATGGGATTTATTATTTAGCTAAGAAGTTAGGTGCTCCTCGCTGGTTAGCTGTCTTTAGCGGTTCAGCATTGGGAAATTTGATGACTTATGTTGTTACTGCTACTCAACTTGCAGCTGCTTTTCCGGCAGAACAGGGTGGATTTATGGTTTCATTACTTAAGTTTATGAGTGTCTTTGCCGTAACGCAGTTACCAATTGCAGTAATTGAAGGATTAGTAACATTATTAGTAATTAATTTTATTACCAGTTATGGGCAAGAAGAGCTACAGGAGTTATCGACAGTTAGACAGGGGGAAGAGATATGAGTTTAACTAAACAGAATATTATTATCTTAACTTTAGTAGCGGTAATTATTATAACGCCTCTATTAATCCAGAGTGGAGCAGAGTTTGGCGGAGCTGATGGTCAGGCAGAAGGAATTATTAATCGGCTCAATGCTGATTATCAACCGTGGGCTGATTATCTGTGGACGCCACCTAGCGGTGAGATTGAGAGTCTTTTATTTGCTCTACAGGCAGCTATAGGTGCATTAATCTTAGGTTATTACTTTGGTTTTAAGCGAGCTAAAGCAAAATTTACAGATGAATAGGGAGTGGAGTAGATGGATTTATTAGCTACAACTTTAGATAAGATTAATTCGTTAGATAAAAAAAAGATGGCTCAAGCAGCTACTAGATTGGATAATTTAACGAAACCGCCGGGGAGTTTAGGTAAGTTAGAGAAGCTGGCTATTAAGTTAGCTGGAATTACCGGTGAGCTTTATCCGCAAGTTGATAAGCGTTATCAGCTAGTGATGGCAGCTGATCATGGTGTAGCAGCTGAGGGAGTGAGTGCTTTCCCACAAGAAGTGACAACACAGATGGTTAAGAATTTCTTAGCTGGCGGAGCAGCGATTAATGTCTTAGCTAAACAGGCGCAAGCTGAAGTGAAGGTTATAGATGTTGGTATCGCTAATCAGTTAGATGTAGAAGGATTGATTGATCAGAAGGTACGGTTAGGTACTGCCAATTTGGCTACTGGTCCAGCAATGAGTAGAGCAGAAGCAGTCTCGAGTATAGAAGCAGGAATTGAAGAAGTAAATCAAGTGATTGCTAAGGGGGCTAATTTAGTCGGCACCGGTGAGATGGGAATTGGTAATACCACTCCTAGTAGTGCTATCTTAGCAGCTATGACTGATCTATCATTAACAGAGATTGTTGGTTATGGTTCAGGAGTTGATGAGAGTGGTTTAGAGAAGAAGAAACAGGCAATTACAAGTGCATTAGAGGTTAATCAGATTGATAGTAGTGATGGATTAGATGTTTTAGCTAAGGTCGGCGGATTAGAGATTGGTGGCATGGCGGGAGTAATGTTAGGAGCTGCTGCTGCTAATGTACCAGTGATGATCGATGGATTAATCTCTGGTGCTGGAGCATTAATTGCTTATACTTTACAGTCGGAAGTAGCTAATTATCTAATTCCTTCGCATAAGTCTGAAGAACCAGGTCATCTTAAAATATATCAGATCTTAGGATTAGAACCAATGTTGGATCTAGATATGAGGTTAGGAGAAGGTACGGGTGCTGTTTTAGGAATGAATCTAGTTGAAGCTGCTACTAAGATTATTAGTCAGATGGCTACCTTTGCCGAAGCAGAAGTTAGTAATGGAGAGTAAGTGAGTATGTTACAGATTGACTCTTATGCTTACTCTAATCAGTTACGCTCACTACATCCAGTAGAGAAGGTGCTCTTTGCTGTGGCTACTATGTTAGTGACCTTAATAGCAAATTCGCTACTAGTTTCTATAGTAGTTCTCTGCTTGATGGTAGGAATTCTAGTTTGGGCTGCTAAGATACCTTTTTTTAATTTACTGCGCTTACTACTGGTTCCTAATTTATTTCTATTAACAGCAGTCAGCACTATTTTGATCTCTATTGGAGGAGATGGAGCTGATTTACTCTGGTCTGTTGAGCTATTTGATATTAGATTAGGGATTCTAAGTTCAGAGATTATGAGTGCTATCAATCTCTACTTTAAGTCTTTAGCTGCTATCAGCTCACTCTACTGTTTAATCTTAACTACGCCTTTATTAGAGATTATTGGAGTCTTACGGAGATTGAAAGTACCGGAGATTCTGCTGGAGTTGATGATTTTAATCTATCGTTGTCTATTTATACTATTAGACGTCGTTACGGAGATTAGAAGAGCTCAACTGTCGCGGCTAGGCTATGCTTCGCTGCGCAATGCTATCTTTTCAGTCGGTAAGTTAATCTCTAATCTGTTGCTTAAGTCTTATCAGCGGGCTAAGAATTTAGAGAGGGCATTAGAGTCCAGATGTTATCAGGGAGAGATAGGTATTTTGGAACGCTGCAATAATCTTTCCTTTACTCATCTAATAATTATCTTAATAGTGGAGTTAAGTTTGGTACTGTTAGCGCTAGTAGGAGGAGATTTAGTTGGCTGAACCAATTATTAAAGCAGAAGAGATAACCTATTCTTATCAAGATGGAACTACAGCATTGGATAATCTATCATTAACTATCAAAGAAGCAGAGAAGAGTGCTATTTTAGGACCTAACGGTGCCGGCAAGTCAACTCTCTTTTTACACTTAAATGGAATTTTGCAACCGGAGTCCGGGCGAATCTTATTTGCGGGTAGGCAACTTAAATATAATCAATCTAATCTCAATAGATTACGAGAAAAGATAGGACTGATCTTTCAAGATCCTGACCAACAGTTGTTTTCCGCTTCAGTCTACCAAGAGCTATCGTTTGGACCGTTGAATTTAGGTCTTAGTGAGTCGGAAGTTAAGCAACGCGTTACTCAAATTTTAGAGGAGACTGGTCTTAAGAAGCTAGCTCAGCGCCCAACTCACCACCTTAGTTACGGACAAAAGAAGAAGGTGGCAATTGCTTCGGTATTGGTAATGGAACCAGAATTAATTATCTTCGATGAACCGACTGCCGGGTTAGATCCAGCTGGAGTGAGAGATTTACTTGATTTTATCGCCGAGATTTATAAGCAGGAGCGGTCAATCTTGATTGCTACTCATGATGTTGATCTAGCCTATGCGTGGGCTGATCAGATCTATCTATTAGAGCAAGGGCAGATAGTAAGTGAGGGTAGTCCAAGAGATGTATTTCAACAGAGAGCTATTTTAGAGCAGATTGGTTTAGAGCAGCCGTGGGTGATCGAAGTCTATAATCAGTTAGTACAGAATGGAGTCTTATCTAAGTCGGATAAGTTACCAACAAGTAAAGATGAATTATTAAGGATGATTGAAAGTTAGAGGAGGAGTTAAGAATGAAGAGTGGAGTTATAATTATTGGACATGGTAGTAGAGCTCAAGAGGCAAAGTCAGTCTTTGAGCAGATTGTGGAGCAGATTAAAGAAGAAGTAGAGTATGAGATAGTTAAGGGAGCGGCAATGGAGTTTGCTCATCCTACTTTAGAGGAAGCAACTGCCGAGGTGGTTAACGAGGGAGTAGAAGAGATTATCATCATGCCGCTGTTCTTATATCCAGGTGTTCATATTCAAGAAGATATTCCCGCTTTAATTGCAGAGTTAGAGGCGGAGTATCCTGATGTTAAGTTTATATTAGGCGAAGGTGTTGGAGCTGACCAGAAGTTAGCAGAGATTATGGCAGAAAGAATTAGTGAGGTGAGTTAATGGATTTTATTTATCAACCAGAAGAGATTGAAGCACGCAGTATGGAGATTATTGAACGAGAGTTGGAAGATGAAGATTTAACAGTTAATCCTCAAAAGCGATCCGTTATTAAACGAGTCGCTCATGCTACGGCTGACCCTACTTTAGCTCAGTCAGTGATTATCTCTCAATCAGCTGTTGAGTTAGGACGAGAAGCATTAGAGGATGGTTGTAATATAGTGACTGATGTTAATATGTTAAGAGCGGGCATTAATAGTAGTAAGCTGAAAGCTTTAGGCGGCGAAATTAAGTGCTTTATTAGCGATGGAGATGTAGCTTGGAAAGCTAAAGCGGAAGGGATTACGAGATCAATGATGTCGATGCGTGAAGCTATTAGAGATGAAGCGAATCAAATTTTTGCTATCGGTAATGCTCCTACTGCTTTATTTGAGCTAATGAGATTAATTAAAGAAGAAGAGGTTAAGCAGCCAAAGTTGATCGTTGGGACACCGGTAGGATTCGTGGGAGCTAAGGAGTCTAAAGCTCAGTTAGAGGAGTTGGCAGTACCACATATTACCTTGCGGGGACGTAAGGGCGGTAGTGCGGTAGCTGCTTCGATTATGAATGCATTACTGTATATGGATTAAGGAGAATGAGTTTGCAGATGGAACAACAGAATCAATCTCAAGATAGATGGCGTAAAGGATACACAACCGGTAGTGCAGCTACAGGAGCAGCTAAGGCAGCGGTTAAGCTGTTATTTACTCAACAGCAGGTGAGCAAAGTGCGGATAGATACACCAGCGGGAGTGGAGTTGGAGCTAGAGATAGCTGCTGCTAAGTTAAGCGGTGAGTATGCTCAAGCTAGTGTCATCAAGGACGGCGGTGATGATCCTGATGTTACAGATGGATTAGAGATTATGGTGCGAGCCAGAAAGTTGACAGCAGGAATTAAGTTAATCGGCGGTTTAGGAGTAGGAGAGGTAACCAAGCCAGGCTTACCAGTTGAAGTCGGTCAGCCGGCTATTAATCCTGTGCCGCGTCAGATGATTAAAGAGGAAGTTAAGAAAATATTACCCTCTAACTCTGGTGTGGAGCTGACGGTTGAAGTACCAGAAGGAATAGAAACGGCTCAGCAGACTCTAAATCCTAAGTTGGGAATTAAAGGCGGTATCTCAATTTTGGGAACTACAGGAATTGTAGAGCCCATGTCAGAGCAAGCTTATAAGGATTCGTTGGTTTTGAGTATTGACCAAGCATTAGCTGTTGGTAAACGTAAGTTAGCTTTTGTTTTTGGTAATTATGGTAAGCGTGAGGCTAAGCAGTTAGGCTTTAGTGAAGATGAGATTGTGAGAATGAGTAATTTTGTAGGTTTTATGTTGGAGTATGCTAGTAAGAAAGAGGTAGAGAAGGTTACTTTGGTTGGACATGTTGGTAAGTTAGTTAAGGTAGCAGCTGGAATCTTTAATACTCATAGCGAAGTAGCTGATGGACGCTTAGAGACAATTGCTGCCTATACTGCAACATTAGTAGAGGATCGTAAGTTGATTAATCAGATCTTAGCATCTAATACAGCTGAAGAAGCAGTAAAGTTAGTTCAAGCTGCAGGCTGCAGTGAGGTCTTTGATCTGTTAGCCAAACAGGTGGTAGTGAAAGCAACAGAGTATATAGAAGGTAACTTCAACCTAACTGCTGTCCTTTTTACTTTGGAAGTAGGAGTGATTGGTCAGTATGGCAATTTGCAAGAGAGATAGGTGGTAAAGAGTGAATCAGATTAAGATTGTAGGTATTGGACCCGGTAGTGAAGAGTATCTACTGCCGATTGCTAAAGAAGTGATTGCTGAGGCAGAAGTGTTAATTGGCGGTGAGCGGGCATTAGATCTATTTAGTGGTTTGGATAAGGAGTATCTGAAGATTACTGCTAATCTAAAGCGAATTAAGGATTATATTAAGGAGAATTTTCGCGAGAGGAAGATTGTGGTCTTAGTGTCGGGAGATCCTGGGCTTTATAGTATGTTAAGTTACCTTAAGCGTTACTTTGCTGCTGATAAGTTAGAGGTGATTCCCGGGGTAAGTGCTTTACAGTTAGCCTGTGCCCGAGGTAAGATGACCTGGCAGGATGCTGAAATTATTAGTTTGCATGGTAGTGATCGACGCCAAGAGCTATTAGAATTAGTAGAGCAGAAGTCTAAAGTAGCCTTCTTTACAGATCAAGAGTTCTTACCGCATGAGGTAGCGGACTATCTTTTAGCATCAGGCGTTAGTGCTAAAGAAGGATTAGTGGCAGAGAATTTAGGCTATGATTCGGAAAGAGTAGTTAGCGGTACATTAACAGAGTTGAGCCAGCAGGAGTTTGGTAGTTTATCGGTAATGGTGATCTATGATGAGTAAGTGGCAGTATCAGACACCGGGAATTCCTGACCAAGAATTTATAAGAGGTCAACTACCGATGACTAAGGAAGAGGTTAGAGCAGTAACGATCTCTAAATTGCGCTTAACAGAGGATAGTGTGGTCTATGATCTAGGAGCAGGCAGCGGCTCTATTTCGATGGAAGCAGGCTTGATTGCTCAACAAGGTCGTGTCTATGCAGTAGAGAAGAAGGAAGCAGGAATAAAGCTAATTAGATCTAATATAACAGAGTTTGGATTATCTAATGTAGAAGCGATCTTAGGTGAGGCAACAACGGTGATTGAAGATCTGCCGCCAGCTGATCGAGTGATGATTGGCGGTAGCGGCGGAGAGTTAGAGCAGATACTAACTTTAGTAGATCAGAGGTTAGTTCCTGGCGGTAGAGTAGTAATTAATGCTATTACTTTAGATACTTTAGCCCAAGCCCGCAGTAAGTTAGAGGAGTTAGATTATGAGTTGGAAATCTGTAATATAGCAGTAACTAGAACTAAAGCAGTAGCAGATTATCAGATGTTGCAGGGGATGAATCCAGTTTATATCATCTGTGGCATTAAGAGGGGGGAAGAAGATGGCAGGTAAGTTATATGGTTTGGGCGTTGGTCCCGGTGACCCGGAGCTGATGACGTTAAAGAGCAAGAGAATCTTAACTGAAGTGGATGTAGTCTGTACACCTCAGGCTAAACCTAATCGAGATAGTTTAGCTTTAGAGATTATCAGTGAAGTGATTGACGAAGAATTGTCAGTTAAGCAGTTGCATTTTCCGATGACTAGCGATCAAGGACAGTTAGAAGCAGCTTGGCAGCAGATTGTTAATCAAATAGTAGATATCTTAGATTTAGGTAGAGATGTGGCACTAATTACAATCGGTGATCCGCTCTTTTTTAGTACTTATAGTTATATTTTAGAGCAGATTCAAGAAGAGTATCCTCAATTAGCAGTGGAGACGGTACCAGGAATTACTTCGGTTAGTGCAAGTAGTAGTCTGTTAAACTTACCGTTAGCTCAAGGTGATGAGAAGGTAGCAATTATACCAACTACCGATAATTTAAGGGAAGTACGAGAAGCATTAATTGATTTTGAGAATGTAGTGTTAATGAAGGTTAGCAAGAATTTTGAGGAATTGATTGAGTTACTGACTGAATTAGAATTAAAAGAGCAGACAGTATTTGTTAGCCGCTGTGGACAAGCAGAGCAATTTTTCACACGAGATTTAGACTCATTATTTGATACAGAGATTGATTACTTATCGCTGATGATCGTTAAGGGAGGGGAGTAAATGAAGGTTTACTTTATTGGTGCTGGTCCAGGTGATCCTAAGTTAATAACAATTAAAGGACGAGAAGCATTAGCCCAGGCAGAT
>JBNJEL010000088.1:0-7891 GCA_051745835.1 Bacillota bacterium | reverse complement strand
GTAAACTCTGTTACCTCTTGAATAGTACCATTTAAATTATTAATATCAGTAGCTAAACTCTGAATCGTATTATTGACACTCTCGATGCGATCAGTAGTATCCTCAACCATCTCCAGTCCAGCTGTAGAATCTTCTGCTACAGATTCAGCAGATTTAGTCAAACCTTCACTATTAGCTGCTGTCTGTTGAGACATTGCTGAAATTTCCTCAAAAGTAGAGCTTAATTCTTCAGTATTAGCCGACTGTTCTTGATTCATACTACTAGTAGTCTGTGCTCTAGCTGACAGTTCATCAGCAATATCAGCATTCTTATGAGCAACATCCTGTAGTTGATCCATCAAATCACCTAGATTAAATATAATTTCATTAATTGCCGCTGATAACTTACCTAACTCATCATTACCGCGAATTTGAATCTCTTTAGTAGAAAAGTTACCTTTGCTAATCTGTTGCACTACATGGGTAATAATCTTTAAACGGCGAATAATTAATAGGTATGTAAAGCAAGCTACAGTAACCGCTAAAATCAGAGTATTAACTATACTTCTTAAAAATGTGCCTGCTTCAAGATGAACAAAATTATTAACTAAACCAAAGATTAATGGTGTAATTAAAGATGCCACGACTGCAATCAACACAAATTTAATCATAATACTAAATTGAAAATTAGTCTTTGTAACCTGATCTTTATTCATATTAGCTCCTCCTTATAATTTTTATTAATGTCGTATATCCTATTAGTCAATATTATTTAAACAGTAGCTTAAAGTAGAGATTAGTTTAACATAATTTAATCATTTTATCAATAATAATGTAAATCAAAGTCGAAAAAGTACGAAAAAAAATAATCTAAAATAAAAAGTACTAGCATTAAATGAATTTAATACTAGTACTTAATAAATTATTTCTCTTTACATTCACTACAAGTACCAAAAAACTCTAAACGATGGTAGCTTACTTCACAGTCCATCTCATCTTCTACATTCTGATTTAAATCTGAGTAAACAGATTCATCTACATCACAGATCTTACCGCATTCCAAACAGTTAAAGTGATAATGATTTTCCGGATTACCATCAAAGTGGCTGTGAGAACTGCTGTAATCTAACTCCATTATTTCTCCCATTTCTTCTAAGACATTAAGATTACGATAAACAGTTCCTAAACTAATATTAGGAATCTCTTTTTTGACCTGTTCATAGATCCAATCAGCTGTAGGATGAGAGTTAGTGCTACGTAATACCTCCAATATTTTCTTACGCTGCTTAGTCATTCTACGTTTAGGCTGATTCTTTTTCATAGCAGTCACCCTTTATTATCATCCTTATAATTATAGATTATCAGTAATTATTATTCTTTTCGGTTCATTATATCAGTTAAAACCCAATGTGTCAAAGCTAATCATCATTTATAGGATACTTTCTCCAGTAAGCAGGAATTAACCATCATCTCTAGAATTAATTACTGTTGTCAATTAAATCAAACTATCTACAACTATTAATAGATGATTAGGAGGTGATTACTAATGAAAGAAAAAGTTGAAGCTGCTTTAGATAAAGTGCGACCATCTTTAGAAGCTGATGGCGGAGGAGTTGAATTAGTCGCTATTGAAGATGGCGTAGTTAAAGTTAAGTTAACTGGTGCTTGCGGCGGTTGTCCAATGTCACAGATGACTTTAAAGACCGGTATTGAAAAAGTACTTAAAGAGGAAGTGCCGGAAGTAGAAAGTGTAGAATCAGTATAAGTTATCTTTGACCTTACTGATGAAATCATCAGTAAGGTCTTTCATATTTAATTTTTTTGAGATTTTACCCTTGACGAAAAAGAAAAAATCATTTATAATTTATATTGTCGTCGTTGAGGAAAATTTAAAAATTCAACGGAGCATGGCGCAGTTTGGCTAGCGCACCTGGTTTGGGACCAGGGGGTCGCAGGTTCAAATCCTGCTGCTCCGACCATTTTTGGAGGGGTTCCCGAGTCTGGTCAAAGGGAGCAGACTGTAAATCTGCCGGCGATGCCTTCAGAGGTTCGAATCCTCTCCCCTCCACCATTTTAAACTATCAAGTTAACTTGATAGTTTTTTGTAATTTAAGAGCATTATCTACGATTAATTACGTTGCGCCTTAAAAATCAAGTAACCGATTGTACCAACAACTCCTAATACAATTAACCACGGTATCAAAGCACCTACTAAAACAATAATTAAGTTAATGCTATCGATAAATCTGCGCACTGCTTCTTTAAAGCTAGCTGTCAATTCTAAATTGCTATCCATTACTGGACGCGGTTCGGATAGATTAAGAGTAATAGTTGCTAATTCAATGCGATTATTATAATACTTTAACTGACCTTGAATCTGTTCTATCTTAGTGCGAACACGATTTAACTCCTGCTCTATCTTAAGTATATCCTCTATTGCTTGTGCCTCTTCTAATAGCTCTAAATAACGTTCTTCCTGCGCCTTAAAGTTTTTTAATCTAGCCTGAAGATCAATATATTCCTTTGTTACATCCTGACTACTAATTTCTTTATCCTGCACTACCCCCAACTGTTCTAATTTAGTTAAGATAGTAGTAAAGTGTTTTTGAGGAATCTTAAGTATATAACGATAATGCTGCTGTTGATTATTGCTCTCCCAGTGACGAGAATTAGCTATATAACCATCATAATCAGAAACTAATTCTTTTATCTGCGGATAGACTTTAGATAAATCCTTACTCTCTAAACGCAATCGAGCTTCCTTAATTATTTTCTGCTCCCTAATTTCTGAATTACTACTATCACTTTCACTATTTTGACGACTACTATGCTGCGCTTGTGAGGAATTATCAGCCATCATGGTTTGCTGTGGACTCTCTACTTTACTGACTGGATTACTTTCAGGCGCTTGACAGCCAGTAATTACTACTAATAGTCCAATTAAAATTGCACTAATTAATAACTTATTATTACCTTGCATTATCTCCACCTCCTGCTAACTTAGTTTAATATTATTATAACATATTCGAATTTAAATAGATATCATTCCAACAAAATAACATTATTTAACTATCACAAGACGAATTTACTCATTATTTTGACAAAATAATCACAACATGCTATAATTACCAATGTAGTGAATATGATTAATAGGAGGAGTTATTTTTATGGAAACAGGAACAGTTAAATGGTTTGATAGTCAGAAAGGTTATGGATTTATTGAACGACCAGACGAGGATGATGTATTTGTGCACTTCTCAGCAATTCAAGAAGAAGGATTTAAGGATCTTGAAGAAGGAGAAGAAGTAGAGTTTGAAATCGTGGAAGGCGATAAAGGATTACAAGCTGAAAACGTAATGAAATTATAATCTTCTACTTAACTAAGCATAATCAGGGAGCTTCATAATTGTGAAGTTCCCTTTTTTATATTTAACCACTCTTTATCTTACCTACCTTTTACTATCCATTTAAACTAACTTACTAAAACCCGTCTGCCTTAAAGCCTCATAGAGAATAATTGAAACTGAATTAGCCAAATTAAGTGATCTAAGTTGCGGCAACATCGGGATACGAATACAACTATCAGAGTAACGCTCCATGATTTCATCCGGCAGTCCTGCTGTTTCCCGACCAAAGACGACAAAGTCCTCGCTACTATAATCAACCTCAGTATAGAATTTAGTAGCAAACTTTGTAGCTAAATAGAAGTTAGCCTCCGGATACTTAATTTCTAATTCACTAAAGCTATCATAATAATAGATTTCCACTTCATCCCAATAATCTAAACCTGCTCTCTTAACTGCTTTCTCATCAGTAGAGAAACCTAATGGTTTAATTAAGTGCAGTTTAACTCCAGTACAGGCACAGGTGCGAGCTATATTTCCTGTATTTGGTGGAATCTCTGGTTGATAAAGTACTATATTCATCTTAGTGCCCCCTTATCAGCAATAAAATTAAAATCATATAATTATTATAAAAGAAATAGCTACAAAAATAAAGAGAACCTCTAATAAATCATCTCTAAACTAAAAGTCGGCACTTTAAGCACCGACTCTTAGCTATATATTTAGTTACGGACATTCCGGACCACAGATAGGTTCGATATCGAAAGCTTGATCTCCGCCACCGGTCTTAACTCCAGTATTAACAGTCGTTATTCCAAAATCTTCATCACCATTTAGATCAAAACAGTATCTTACAGTATTCTCTGTAGAAGTCTGCCCACCTTCAAACTTAATCCCTCGCAAACCGGTAATCGGATCATCAACTATCTCAAAATTATTAAACGGATCTCCATTTCTAGTTACATTAGTAATATCTTCTGCTGCTATATCCGAACATAGTTCTAAAATCCAAAAGCTTAAGTCCTGACTGCCCGGCTTAACAGTAACATCATAACACCAAGTACCATTGAATTGAGTAATCTCTATCATAAATTGATTATTATCTACGACTAAATTAGCTACCTTGGGACAGACTACCGGTGGTTCTGGCTTGCAAATATCCGGTAGTGTAAATTGACCTCTGAACTTAATAATCTGTTTATCTGATTGATTAGACGCTGGACAATCTTCGACTGTAACTCCATCAAGTTCGACAGTAATTGGATTAATTTCTAGCTCTTCTGTTAAATTATCCGGACAACTAAATTCATCATCTGCTACACAAATTATATTATTAACACAGACTGTACTGCTACAACAGAGATCTACTGTTTCCGAACCAAAATCACCTAAAATTCCACCTTCAATAGTAGAGATAGCATAATCAATACAGCCAACTAACTTAATTACTGATAATTCTATCTCTGCTGTCTGAAAACAGCTTACTTCTTCTGTACTCTGACAACATCTTAACCGCGGAGTAAAGGTAATTTCTAAATCTTCTGCCGTTAAATTATCCACCTCTAAACTAGCCGGCACTATCTGTAGACAACAGAAAGAAACCTCCCGTTTATGATTACAAAATAAACTTGGTAGACTCACAATTTTCCTCCTCTCTACTTAAATTATTCTTTTAAGAGCTAATTAAACTAACTTAGCCTACAATATATTATAAAACTATCTACAGAATGTGAGTCCTACCAAATAAAAAATCCACTTATATCTGAAATATAAGTGGATTGCTATTAAATTATCAATCACTACTGACTTGATTACTTAATTTCCGTTCACAATATAGTCCGATAAATACTGAGATTCCGCCCAAGATTATAAAGAATAGCGACTTATACATCTTATCCCAAAAATATTCAAAGTAACGAGTATATAAGTTCAATATCAAAAATGTAACAGCATAACCTACAAACATCTTAATCTTAAATTTAGTCCCAATCATAAAGACTACTATATTGACTACGCCCCATAAAATACTAAATAATAAGAGTTCTAAACTATTAGAACCAATTTCTGTACTAATTACTTCGCCCCCAGTGCCAATGATAGATAGAATCCATAGTGATAAATTGGTAAACAAAAGGCCAAAGGAGTAGTAAGTCTTAATAAATGATTTAGGAACTGCAAGCTCTAAATATTGATGTAAATAACCAATTAAAATCACTAGGGGACTAACTAAAGCAAAACGTAGAGGATAATTCAAACCTAAAGAGTAGATCCCCCAAGTGCTATAACCTGTCTCCGCACCAAACCAGGTCGCAAATCCTAATAGACTAAAGACTAAAACTAAGGTAGTCTCTTTAAAATAAGCAATACCTAAATAGGCAAGCGATATTAAGAATATTAGAGTAGTTATCTGCATAGCACCATCGAAGATAAAGACATTAATTGCCAATATATCTGCTCCTAATAGTAGGCTAGCTATAGCAATTAAGGCATTACCGGTCTTAGGAAAGTAATACTTAAACTCACGCTGCTTTAAGTTGAATCCGTAGTAATAAGCTGCAAAAGACAGTCCAGTTAAGATTAATATAGCAAAGACCATCGATTGAACTAATAGAGTGATAAAAGAGATCATTCCTATACTGATCAATATTGCACCAATTACCAACGTCCATTTGATAATAGTAGAAAAATCCCAATTCTCCGTATGGTACATTACAGATAAGCGGTTATATAAGTCCTCTTTAATTAAATCTTGACTATGCCACTCTTCTAGCTCTTGTAAGATTATTTTATCTTCTTTTCCCATTACATCAGTCTCCTTAGTCTAATAGTCCCTTACATATCTCCCAGCCATCACAGAATTGCTAAATAGCCGATCTTCTACATTATTATATGAAAGCTCATTCTTAAAATATGAAAGATTCTTTCATTCACCTACATTAATAGGAGTTATACTTACCGCTAGAGCACCGCTTTTCTGCTGCCTTACTGATATAAGTTCCCTCCATTACATGCTCATTAACGCGCTTAAAGATGATATCTTTAATTATTCCCCCTGCCAGGCTCTAATTAAAGAGGAAACTCCTTGAATAAAGAAAGCTCCCGCTACCCAATAATAAACAAATTGAGGATAGAGTAAGATCAATCCTCCTAAACAGAGATAGATAATGCCGCTAAAAGTTAAACTGGCTCGTTCGGTCTTGCTTGCTTGATCACTCATAGTATCAATCACCTCGATAAAGTTAGTCTTTTCTAATACTAAATCTGAAATTATGGTATGGGGATTATTAGCCAACAGCTTCTCCTTTACCTCATACCAGAACCTTGGGAAGAAGACTATATTTAATAGTACTCCGCCTAAAAAGATACTCAATAAGTAAGTGAGACCAGAATAGTAATCACCCCAAGTCAGTAATAAACCAATCTCATCCATAAATAGTCCTAAACCAGCGCCATAAATTAGAGCAGTTCTTTCTAAACTAATCTTAGGCAAGCGCACAATAGCAATCCAACCAGCTATACAAATTAGTAATATTCCAAAGTAAAAGTGATGGATATGATGACCAAAGAGAATAATATTACGTCCAATATAGAAATTAGCCTCTGGTGTTAAGCCTTCTTTAGCTGCCTGAGCAAATCCACTCTTAGCCGAGCCAGCAATAGTAACCATCAAGCGAATAGTTAAGAATGATAGTAGATAAGAAATTGTAATTAAGAATGGAATTTTATTATTTCTCTCTGCGATTATACCACCCCTCTAACAAGATATGTTAGTCCATTAGTTAAAGCACCTATGTTAATTTCTGTAATTACTATTGTAATCCTGCTCCTGATTAATATTATCATATTATTAGATAAAAAATAAAGCGATTCTATCTTTAACAATAGAATCACCTACTTAATCTACTCTTATTCTTTTTTTCGATAGCTAACTATGATTAATAAAGCTAAAACATATTCTCTATAGCAACAGCCCGCACCGGCGAAGCATCAGCACTTTGATATTTTAAGGGCATGACACTTAAAGTAAAGTACTGGCTATCAATCTCAGCTAAGTTGGTTAAGTTCTCAATGATACTCATCTCTGCAGACATTAATAGCTTATGCACAGGAAAGATAGTAGTATCTATAACATCAATTGAGATAGCATCGACACCGATACCTTTCAACTCAAATTCTGCTAACCAGCACGCTGCTTCCTCGCTTAAAGTAGGAAAGTCCTCGTAATACTGTTTAGCGCCCCAGTAGTTACTCCAACCGGTGTGAAGTAGAATAAAATCAACTTCCCTAATCTGCTGCTTATAGGGCTTGAGATGATCAATTTCTATTAAGGAGATATCCTTGTCTGCTAAATCAATAATAGTAGCAGCCCCCATAAATTCCTCTACATCTAAATCAGCTAAGTAATTTCCCTTCTCTAACATATGAGCTGGAGCATCAATATGTGTTCCTGTATGGGAAGAGATAGTAATTTCACTTTCGCGAAAGCCATCGGCTACAAAAGTATTGATCGGCTCGATAATTGGCTCTTTAGTTCCCGGGTAGAGCGACATATCTGATTTGATAGTCTG
>JBNJEL010000087.1:0-7992 GCA_051745835.1 Bacillota bacterium | reverse complement strand
CTAACTTCTCTTGTAGTGTGGACTTCAACTGATTCATCTCTCACGCTCCTTAATCTAGATCCGATGCCAATTCTTAACCACTGGTTGGTAGCCTTGCTGTCGTAGATGCTCTTTGACTTCTTGAACCGTCCGCTGGTCAGGATTATCGAACTGTTTAACCTCAGGACTGACAGCATAGCCACCGACTGCCGTCGATGATTCAGCCGAAAACTTGGTTACGCCCAACGGCAGTAAGTTATCTCTTAGTTCTGGTTTCTCGCGTGTCGACAGATTAAGCCCGACTGTCGGCAAGAATAAGCGATAAGCTAACATAATCTGAACTAGATGGCGCTCCTCAACTATAGAGTTAGGTTCAAAACCACCTAAGTGCGGATTAAGCCGCGGTACGGAGAGACTAAATTCTACATCTAAGTACTTATCCTGTAAATAATTGGCATGTAAAGCAGAGAAGTATGCTTCCCGCCGCCAATTATCTAATCCTAAGAGTGCGCCAATATTAACTCGTCTCATCCCTGCTTGACAACCACGCTCCGGCGCATCAAGTCGATACTTATAATCACGCTTGGGACCCTTAAGATGCACCTGCTGATAGATAGCTTGATTATAGACTTCTTGATAGATCGTTAGTCCATCTATTCCTGCTTCTACAAGTTGACGATACTCCGCCACCTCTAAAGGATAGACCTCTAACGCTAATGAACTAAAGTACTCCCGCAGTACCTCTACTGCACTTTCTAAGTAATCAACCGGAGTATGCGGACGTGACTCCCCGGTTAAGATCACAACATCCTTAATCCCCTTAGCTGCTAAAGCTTTAGCTTCTCGTTCTATCTGCTCTAAATCCAACTTCTGCCGCTGAAATTGGTTCTTCGTACTAAATCCACAATAAGCACAATTATTAATACAATAATTAGCTAAATAGAGTGGAGCATAGAGAAAGATCACTCGTCCGAAATGTTGAACAGTCAACTGATGTGCCCGCTGTGCCATCTCCTCTAAGTAATCCTGAGCTGCCGGAGATAATAAGACTAATAGATCTTGACGCGTTAAATCATCCTTAGCCAAGACAGCTTCGACGTCACTAGACTCTACCTGCTCAAAGAAAGTAGCAAACTCAAAGTCTGCTTCACGTTGATAGACCTGATAAAAGCTCATTAACTACTCCCCTCCCAAAAATCCGGTTAGTGGAGAAGAAGCAGAACCCTGCTGTTGGACACGACCTGTTCCCGCCAGATAAGCACTACGTCCTGCTTTTACTGCTTGGGCAAAGGCGCGCCCCATCTGAACTGGATTTTGAGCAGTAGCAATTGCAGTATTAACTAAGACTGCATCAGCTCCCAGCTCCATTGCTGCTGCCGCCTGTGAAGGCTTGCCAATCCCGGCATCAACTACAATCGGCACCTCAATCTGCTCAATTAAGATCTTAATTAACTCTTTAGTCTGTAGCCCTTGATTAGAACCAATGGGAGCGCCTAAGGGCATTACTGTTGCTGCCCCTGCTGCTTCTAACTCTTTAGCTACTACTAAATCTGGGCTGACATAAGGCAACACTACAAAACCCTCTTCAGCCAAGATCTCCGTAGCCTTAATTGTCTCCCAATTATCCGGCATTAAGTACTTATTATCCTTAATCACTTCAATCTTAACCCACTTACCACAGCCTGCTTCACGGGCAATCCTCGCTATCCGAACTGCCTCTTCAGCACTACGAGCTCCTGAAGTATTAGGCAGCAAAGTACAGTAATCTGGAATCTGATTGACTACATTCTCCTGGGGATTATCAAAGTTAACTCGTCTAAGTGCCATCGTAACTATTTCTGACTGAGCTGCTTCAATCGTCTCTGTTATTAAATCCTGACTGGGAAACTTACCAGTTCCCGTTAATAATCGACTACTAAACTCTCTATTACCAATCTTTAATTGATCCTCCATCCTTTATCCTCCTCCTACAAATCTAAGTACTTCTAAGACATCGCCGTCCTGGACAGTTATCTTAGACCACTCTTCACGACTGACTATCTCTTGATTATACTCAATAACTAATCTATCTAACTCTAAATCCTTACTCTCTAATAGTTCTTCTAAATTTACTTCTTCCTGCAATTCTTCAACCTCACCATTAAGAGTAATCTCCATCATCCCACCACCTTATCTAAATTTGGATTGGTCAATAAAAAAAGACTTCCCCGGATAGGGAAGTCCTGATATAAGTAAGAAGCTTACCCTTAAGAAAGCTCCCTAAAGTGCACTAACTTTATATCTGCTTCCCTACGCTGATATTAATCAGATCAGGTTAATCGAGGGTTAGAGCTTATGCTCTTCTCAGCCATTACAGCACCCCTAGCTTTAATCTTCTATTTACCTATATTATATCTTGCTTTATCTTTGATTGCAAGTTACCAGCTTAAAAATAGACTGCACACTTATAAACTGCTGGTAATATTATACTATTAGTCAGTCAATAGATTAATCAAGGAGGGAAATTAGGTGGTTTGGTCACTAATTAAACGCTTAAAGAAGAAAATTAGTACTTTATTAGCTGATGATTGTAACTGTCGAAATAATGATGAGATTCATCTTAATCTAGATGGTTTAGAGATAACTATGGAACGTTGTTTTGCTTACGATAAGCCTCACGAAGTTTCTGTCTTTGTACCGCGAGCTGAACTGCGTAAAAAGTACCAAAAGGACGAGGAAGTAGAGGAGATTGAGATATTACTTAATAGTATCACAGTCGTTCACTCACCACAACGCCCCTCCAACGAAGGAGAAGGTCCACCACCTCAGCCGCCCGAGATACCCCGTCAAAGTATTGAAGCTAAATTAGATGATTAATAAAATTTAGATTTGAGGCAATAAATTAGCTATAAAGTCACATAATAAACTTAAACTTACAAAGGAGTCAACAGTAGATGTTACTTAAAACTATCTGGACAACTTTAGTAGTCTATTTAACCTTATTTATCCTAACCCGCATTATTGGAAGAAAGCTACTATCACAGATTACTTTCTTTGATTTCATTATCAGTATTACAATCGGAACTATTAGTGCCAACTATATCATCAATCAAGTTAGAGGATACTGGATTCTAATTAGCCTATTCTTGCTTACTATTTATGTCTTAAGTTCGAGCTACTTAACGATGAAGAGTTTACGATTACGTAAAATTATCGAAGGTGAACCGATAATTATGATTCAAAATGGCAAAATCTTAGAAGATAACCTAGCACGAGCGCACTATAACTTAGATAATCTCAATATGCAGCTGCGTCAGAAAGGAATCTTCGATTTAACAGAAGTAGAATTTGCTATTTTAGAATCCCATGGTAAGTTAAGTGTGCTAAAAAAGAGTTCTAATCAACCTGTAACACCTAACGACCTAAACTTAAGCACAACTTACGAAGGACTGCCTTCGGAAATCATTAAGGACGGTGAAGTCCTAGAACAGAACTTAAGTCAGAATCAATTAGACTTTAACTGGCTCTATCAAGAACTAAAGAGACATCAAATAGATGATATATCTGAAGTAGTCTTAGCTACTCTCAATACGGACGGCACCCTATATATTGACCAGCGCAATATAACACCTGACTATAGCCAGCCGCCCGAAGATTAACACTATAAATTAACTACTTAATCCCGGCCAACTTATGTACCTGTAAGCTTAACTGCCAATCATTATCGCCCTTTTGATTAATCTCATTTAATAGTTCAAAAGTAGCTCTAAAATTAAAGTTTCCCGCTTCTTCTACTGGACTTAAGTAGTACCGCACAGCACTAATTAAAGACTCAACTTCTATTAAGTCAGCTACTGTAATATCTTTAACTACTACTCGCACTTCATCAGCTTGCTGCTGCTTAATCTCTAGTGGCTGATTTAGTTTCGGTGAGAGCGCAATATAATCCAGCTCTAAATTAGTAATTGAGTTAGTACCATTAGTTTCAACTCCTACCCAGTAACCTTCTGCCTTTAACTTAGGGATTAAAGCTGCTAACTGCTGCTCAGTTGGCTCACCACCAGTTAAGATGATACTCTGCGCTTGATAATTCTTAAGCTTAGCTATTAGTTCGGACCTACTTAAAGTAGTCTGACAATTAAAGTCCGTATCACACCAGCTACAATTTAGATTACAGCCAGCAAATCTAACAAAGATAACCCGTTTTCCGGTATTATAACCTTCGCCTTGATAACTTTGAAAGATCTCATTAATCTGAAACTTCATAGATTGCTACATTCCCCTCACTTTCCTGCACTCGCACCTTATAACAGGTAGACAACTGTTCGCTAATCCAGCGGGCTATATTCTCAGCGGTAGGGTTGCGATCTAATACATCATTTAGGTGTTGATGATCTAACTTACTTTTGACCTTACTTTTAATCTCATCAAAATCAACTACCATTCCATTCTGATTTAACTCTTCACTCCGACAGTAAATAGTAATAATCCAGTTATGACCATGCAGCCCCGCACATTCGCTCTCATAATCTAATTTAAGTTGATGACTACCAGAGATCTCTATCCGTTTGCTAACAGTATACATTAGAATGCTCCTTCCTTAAACTCATAATATCCTTGCTTTCTTAATTGACAGGCAGGACAATCATCACATCCTCGTCCCCACTCATTCATTTTAGCTACGCCATTATAGCAGGTATGAGATAGCTCCAACACTAAATCTAAGACGTCCTCTTCTTGAGCTAACTTAAATGCTTCCGCTTTAGTTAGATTCATTAAAGGAGTGGCAATCTCTATTTCCGCTTGTGAACCTAAATTTAAGGTCTCTTCTATACTATCAATAAATTCCTGGCGGCAGTCCGGATAACCGCTATAATCGACCTGACAGACACCGGTAACTAAAGTCTCAACTCCAATCTTTTGGGCTAAAGAGTGAGCTAGAGTAATAAATAATCCATTACGATTAGGAACAAAACTAGCCGGCAGCTCTTTTACTCGCTCATGCTGTTGATTGACGTCACCCTCATTATGAGTTAGAGCGCTATCGACTAAATCACCAAAAAAGGAGATATCGATGATATGATGTTCAATACCTAACCGCTTAACTATCTTCTCTGCCTGCTCAAGCTCTACTTCATGCTTCTGTCCGTACTTAAAACTTACTGCAATTACTTGATCGAACCTATTTTCTGCCCAACCTAAACAGGTAGTCGAGTCCTGACCGCCGCTGAAGATGACTAATGCCTTACTCATGATAATACTCTTCCTTAGTAAGTGTAGTACGCGCATCTAATTCTAAGCCACCACGGACATTCTGCTTAATAATTACTGTCACTTGGCAGGGCTGAATGGCTTCCATAATATCAACTGCTATTTTTTGGGTTATTCCTTCACAGAAACCGCCGTAATCTCTAAATGCCCAAAGATAGAACTTAAGTGACTTACTTTCGATACATAGTTCATCGGGCTGATAATTAATAACTATAGTTGAAAAGTCAGGTTGACCGCTTTTAGGACAGATGGAAGTAAACTCTTCACTTCTAAACTCTACCTCATCTGTATATTCTGGAGCGGGAAATGATTCTGTCTTCAATGTTTTAGCTGCTTGCTCAACACTTTCTGGTCGCGGCATAGGACCACTGCGCGGTATCCAAGCTTCATCTTGCTGATCTGTAGACATAATAATCAACTCCTATTTAAGATATATTTAACTTTCAATTAATTTCATCAATTGACAACTATATCATATAAATTATAATAAAAAATCTAGCTATTGTAATCTATAACTACAATTAGCTAGAAATGATTGGTGCCGGAGGTGGGATTTGAACCCACACGGGCAAGACTGCCCATAGCGCCCTCAACGCTACGCGTCTGCCAGTTCCGCCACTCCGGCAATATTATCTTTTCGACATTTCTTATTATATCATATCTAATCAAAAAGTCAATTTAAAATAGAAAATAACATAACCAGGCATCATGACACCTGATTATGTTATTACTTGACTAGATAACAAACTCACCAGGTAGGATTAACTGTACCTGATCTGCAGCAAAGAAGCAGTTCTCAATTGCTATTGGAATCTTACCAATCAAGATTAAGCGCTGACTCTTAATGATTGGATCCCCGCTCTTTACCTCCAATAACTGAGCTAAGACCTGATTAGCTGCCTCAACCTGCATAATATTGTTCTTAAACTGTAACTTACTGAGTGATTTTGTCCCAAATAACTCATATAATGAATCTAGCTTCTTGGTCTCATCAGTTATTCGATCTGAATTCAGGTATGTAATAACTTCCTGAATTCCAAATGGCCCCTTACCTACTAACTGCTTTTGCGATACTTTATATAATTCTTGTTCCGGATCTGTCTTACGTAACTCCCTAAAACTCTGTTTGGTTAGTTTAGTAAACTTCAAATCAGTAGTATAGGTATCATAATTTTGATTGATTAACCTAATCTCTGCTTTTTGAGCTTCGCCGTCCTTAATCTGTAATCTCTTCTCCATATTTCGTGCATATTTCTCTCTTAACTTCATCAATGAGATATTTGCTTCTGAAAGAATAGTTCGGACATAGCGCGGCGTTGTCTCCACATACTCAGCTATATCACTAATCTTTAAAAAGGGATCGTTACGAGCAAAATTAATAATCTGTTCTTTCTTAGTTAATTCTTCTAAACTCATTACTGCCACCTCCGTCTTAAAATTGCAATATTTTGCATTAGCCTCATCAATATTATCTCTTAATGAAGTTAGTTTTATACGTCAAAGTTCCAGATTTATTTCAACTCTTTACTGACCTTACTTCTACCCCCAAATAAAAAAAGTAACTATCCGTGAAGATAGTTACTTAAAGTCAAGCTATCACTTAATCTATCTAAAATTATAAAAATTAACTACTTATATTCTATATTAACTGTAGATTGTTTACCACTGAAACTGACTTGACAATCATCACTACGTAAATAGAAAATATCTAAACCTTTCAATTGATCATCAACAATAATTCGACGGCTAAATTTAAAAAGCGGCTCATTTAAACTTACTTCTAACGCTTCCGAGAGATCATAATTAGTCTCTTCAATCTCTAATTGTAGATCAGAAAACTTAACTTTAACTGAATCATCCTCTAATACTTCAGAAATAGTCTGCTCAATATTATTTACATCTTCCTCATCTAACCAAAAGAGAGTGTTAACCACCAACGGCTGCTGCTGAGTAAAGATAATTGAGGAAGCCTGACTATAGACACGTTCTCTAATTAACTGATGATAGATCTGGTAATCATTTAAGATAATCCGATCTAATCTTTCTTGATTAATCTCATCTAATTGAGAGAGATTAAAGACATCAACTAATAATCGATTAATAGCTGACGTTGATAACTCTTCCATCTTCTTAGCATACTCTCTTCTTAATTTGGTCAATGACAGCTCCGCTTCAGATAGTACTGTTCTAACATAGTGAGGAGTAGTTCCTACTTTAGTAGCTAACTCCTCCACCTTCAAAAAGGGATCATATTTAGCTAAACAGACTACTTTCTCTTTCTTATTCAAATTCTCCATACTCACTTCTTTATTTAACTCTTCCATTCTACTACCTCCTACTTAATTCTACAACTAAACCTACTAACCTACGATGAACAATTACACTAATTGATCACCAATGATTATAATATAACTTACATATGTCGTCAAGTTATCCCTTTAATCTACATTAAATACTAGATACTATATAAAAATTAGAGTAACTACCCTAACTTTAGAGTAGCTACTCTAATTAATACATAGCCTATAATCTTTTAGTCTCTACTTATTCACCAACCTCAATTTGAGCACTACCAGCTTCAATCTGTCCAATGACAGCTACTGATGTTACCCCTTGAGCTTCCAACTTAGCTACCAACTCATCAACTTTATCTGCTGCTACTGAGATCAATAATCCACCCGAAGTTTGCGGATCAAATAAGATATCCTCTTTAGCTTCTGTTAGCTGATCAGTAATAGTAACCTGCTCACTGATATAATCTTG
>JBNJEL010000086.1:0-8033 GCA_051745835.1 Bacillota bacterium | reverse complement strand
CCGCGGTAGAAAGATATAATCGACCTTTGAACAGAGATTAACGATATGTCCGTGACAGACTTTAACCGGCAGACAGGCTTCATCAACAGTTAACCGCACTCCTTGATCAACAGTTAATTTATTGGTCGGATCAGATTCTATCACTTCTACTCCTAACTCTGCAAAGAAAGTACGCCAGGCAGGATAGTAATGAAAGTAAAGTAAAGACCTAGGAATTCCTACTGTCTTCTTCATCAAACCACCTCTTTCTTACTAAAGTAATAAATTGTTATTCAACGCTATCTTCATTCTCACTATCTTTAGGATACCTTACTGAATCGCCCTCACCGTTAATATTAGGTCGCCGATATGATAGATCTAGGATAGATTGCCTAAAGATATAAGATTTCAAAGCAGCCCAATCGAAAGGAATGAGCGGCCATAGATAGGAGATACCAAATGACTTTGAGAATAAGAATAGACAGCTAATTCCAATCATGCCAATTATGAAACCATAGAGTTGACCTATTGTAACCAAGATTAATAAGATAAAGCGTAGTAACTTAATTGTTAATGCCAGCTCAAAACCAGAGATTGCAAAATTACCAATCGCACCAATTGCCATATAGATAATCGTCTCCGGAATAAAGAGTCCAATCTTAGTAGCAAAATCACCTAACAAAAGAGCCCCGATGATACCTAATGAAGTTGCTAATGAACTGGGAACTTGGAAGGAAGCCATCCGTACAAAGTCAATTCCCAAACTAGCAATAATAAACTGTACCCCTAGGGGAATGGTGCCTGTCTCTTTAGGTCCAATAAATGATAGAGCTTCGGGAAGTAATTCGGGCTGTAAGGAGACCAATAACCAAATCACTGGCAGAAATAGTGAAATCCCTGTTGCCAGCAGCCGTATTAACTTTAAATAAGTGCCCGATAGTGGCGGCTGACGATAATCTTCTAAGCTCTGTACCTGATCAAAAAAGGTTGCCGGTAGAATTAAAGCTGTTGGTGAATTATCGACTATGATACAGACCTTACCTTCTAGTAGATGTGCTGCTGTAGTATCAGGACGCTCAGTATATCTCACTTTCGGAAGTGGATTAAGATTATCCTCAGTTAGAAAGTCCTCAATAGTCTTATCAGCCATCGGCAGACCATCAATATCAATCTTCTCTATCTTCTGCTTAATCTCTTGGACTAAACTTTTATCCGCAATATCATCAATATAGAGCAACGCCACATCATTTTTAGATCTAGCTCCTACCTGTAACACTTCGGTAATCAATTCGGGATCACGCAGTCTTCGCCTCACCATCTGCACATTAAATAACATTGTCTCGACAAAGCCATCTCCGGGACCACGCGTCGATTTCTCTAACTCCGGTTCTTGGGGCGCAGTAGACAGCCAAGTTCGCCCATCAATTACTATTGCTTCTCTCTCACCATCGATAAAGAGCACCTGTGGGCCCGCTAAAATCTGATCAGTTGCCTCTTTTAAGTTATCAACCTTACTTACCTCAAAGTAAGGCAACTTCTTATCTAGTAACTTTTGAATTAGATCAACGCTAAGCTCTTTCCGTTTAGTCTCCAATAAAGTATTTAAGACAAAGATCAATCGATCCTTAATAAAGCCGTCTAAGAACATCAAACCTGCTTTGCGGTCAGCTAACTTAAATTCACGAGTTAATATATCAAAGCTACGATTAGCATGCAGCTTACTTTTCATATATTCCAAATTCTGATCAATATCCTGATAGATCTCTTTTTGCTTACTCTGCCCCATCTGCTCCACTCCTGGTTAAAATTTCTTGAACTGCCTTAGTAGTAACTGGACAGCCGTGTTTAACACCATCTTGTTGATTCATCTTACCTATATCGCCTACTCCTACAATCAATGGCACCTCGAATTGATTAATCACATCTACAGTATCACCTTCTAAGTAGAGGTGTTGCTTATCCTCGGGAGAACCATCCTTATCTACCGGCTGGGTAACTACTTCCCCTTCTTGGGAGATAGAAAAGTCAGGCTGAATTCCTACTACTTCTTTAGTATGCGAAGCTACAGCAACTACCCCTAAAATCTCTATCTCATCACTAGCTAACACTCCCTCTAATGCTTCTTCACCTAAACCCTTATGCTGATTGCCTTGATCATCGAACATCACTAATGCCACTTCTGACTCGGCATCTTTAATTAACTCTACTAATTCTTGACTCTTACAAGCAGTAGGAGTACCCGCCGAAGCTGAAATAGTTCTCAAACCTAAATTCTTCCCTACACACTCTACAGCTTGAGCAGCTGTCTGATCTCCATCTGTAATTAAGATAGCCTTCTTTGCGATGGTAATCACTCCCTTATTAAATTACTCCTTTGGTCTAAAGATAGCCGCCATTAAAAAACCAATTACTATTGAAGCACTAATTCCTACACTACCAATCTCTAAAATACCCGAAAAAAGTCCTAAAAAACCTTTCTGTTCTATCTCAGCTAAGACACCTTTAGTTAAGACATGTCCGAAATTAATCACCAATGCTGTAACACCTGCTCCCGCAAAGTCAACCAACGACTGAAATAGTCCTAGACCTGTTAAGATAGCCCCAACCACCACTAAAGTAACTAAGAGATGAGCCGGAGTAAATTTAGTATAATCTAAGATTAATTGTCCAAGTGAACAAATTAAGCCACCAACTAAGAAAGCTGTTAAATAGTTCATTACCCCTCCCCTTTCCCTTAATCATTCTTCCTCTGAATTAGTCATAGCATCATTAGTAGCTAAGTTCTTTTGTAACTTCTTCTCTGATTCTAAATTACCAATTGCATCATTACTACTTTGCTGTTCAATTACAACTGCGTGCGCAATACAAGGAATCGAATCACCTTGTAACACAGTTAATGAACTAAGTAAGGCACCAGTAGCAACCAATAAAATCCGATTAAACTCCTGATTATTAAGATACGGTAATAGATAAGAAGAAGCTACTATCGCTGAGCAAGCACATCCACTTCCGCCTGAACCTACTCCCTGCTCAGAATTATAAATCATTAACCCACAATCCTCATGAACATCTGAGATATCAACATTCTGTTCTGCTACTAACTCTACCACTAACTCACTACCCACTGCTCCTAAATCTCCAGTCACGATCAAGTCATAATCCTGCGGCTGACGATTCGTATCCTCTAAGTGCTGTAAGATAGTATCCGCTGCTGCTGGAGCCATCGCTGCTCCCATATCCCTCGGATCCTTAACTCCTAGATCAATTACCTGCCCGGGCGTAGCCTCAGTAATCACTGGCCCTTCACCACTTCGCGCTAAGATAGTTGCCCCGGAACCGGTAGCAGTCCACTGTTTATACGCTGGATATTGATCACCATACTCATTAGGAGTACGGTACTGACGCTCAGCACTCTGATAATGACTAGCAGTAAAGTTAATGGTACGATTCCCATAACCTCCATCGATTAAAACCGCCCCCAACAGTAATCCTTCACAGAAAGTAGAGCAGGCGCCATAGAGTCCAATAAATGGTACCGGAAACTTAAGAGCTGTAAAGTTAGAGGTAACTACCTGATTTAAGAGATCGCCACCTAATAAATAATCGATCTGATTAGAACTTAAATTTGCTTTCTGCAGTAGAATATCTATGTTCTCCTTAGTCATTTTCCGCTCTGCCTGCTCCCAGGTAGCTGTCTGATAATATGAATCATCTAATACTTTATCAAAGTACTCTCCTAATGGGCCAGCACCTTCCTTAGGCCCTACAATTGCTGACGAAGAGATAATTGTAGGCTTATTATCAAATTTAATTGTCTGTGCTCCAACCTGTTTATTCATTCTGCTACCTCCAGCCTACTTAAGTTAAGTAAGAATTAATTTAATTAAACCAACTGTAAATGCTGCTAACATAGCATAGGTTAAGACTGGTCCGGCAATGCTGTACATCTTAGCTCCTAACCCCAATACATAACCATCCTGTTTATACTCCATTGCTGGTGAGACAATAGCATTAGCAAATCCAGTAATAGGAACAATTGTACCTGCTCCCGCGTGTTGAGCTAAGCTATCATAGACACCTAAGCCGGTCAGTAAGCCCCCGATAAAAATCAAAATAATACTACTTAACGCTCCAGCATCATCTCCACTAATTCCTTGACTAGTTAAGTAATTTATAATTAATTCGCCCCCTACACTAATTAACCCGCCAATTAAGTAAGCTAATAGAAAGTTCTTAAACTTAGATGTAGGAGGATGAATCTGCTTTACTAGCTCTTGATATTCCTGTGAATTCTTATTAATCTGTGAGATGGCACTTCACCTCCATTAAATACTTTCTTTGCTCCAGGTGGTAGATCAGATTCAAAAAACCAATTAGCAATTAACCAGCCTAATGATGTTACTAATAACAATAAAATTAAGATAGCTAACAGCTGTAGTAATCTATTATCTCTTAATAGCAATCCTTCCACCTCACTTACAGAGTCAATGGTAAGATTAGTATGTTCTCTTAGTTAACTTTTCATAC
This sequence comes from Bacillota bacterium, assembly GCA_051745835.1. GTDB lineage: Bacteria > Bacillota > Halanaerobiia > Halobacteroidales > Acetohalobiaceae > JBNJEL01. The sequence goes on along the minus strand of JBNJEL010000086.1, from coordinate 3,527 downwards.
AGAAAGAAAAGAAAAAAGCTACAGGAAAATCCTGTAGCCTCTAGTAACTAAATTTATCCTTTATCTAATTCTCTTCTGATCTGATTGATAATCTGCTTCTCTAATCTCGAAACCTGTACCTGTGAGACACCTATTCGGGCTGCTACTTCTTCTTGAGTCTGCTCAGCAAAGAAACGCAGCTTTAAGATTAATTTCTCCCTTGTCTTTAAGTTAGTAATGACTTCCTCTAAAGCAAGCCGATCTACTTCAGCTATTTCCTCACTACTAGCGGCTAATTGATCAATCAACTCTAATGGCTGACCATCATCTTCGAAGACTGGAGTATAGATCGAAGTTGGCTGCTGCATAGCTTCTAAAGCATTAATAATCTCTTCTTTAGTTAACTCCACTTCATCAGCTAGCTCACTAATCGTCGGTTCACGCTTTAACTGACCCGTTAACTCCTCTTTGACCTGATTAATCCGGTACGCCTTCGCTTTTAAAGAACGACTAACTTTAACTGGATCATCATCCCGTAAAAAGCGCTTAATTTCACCGATGATTAGAGGCACCGCATAAGTAGAAAATTTAACTTCTCGCTCTAAATCGAATCTATCGATCGCTTTTAGTAAGCCAATACTACCAATTTGAAATAGTTCTTGATAATGATAATTAGAATTAGCAAATCTATGAGCTATCTTTAATACTAACTTTAAATTATGATTAACCAGCCGCTCTTTAGCTTCTTGATCACCACTTTGAGCTTGAGCTAATAGTTTTTTAGTCTCTGTAGTAGACAGCAATTCTCTATCAGGTAGATTAAGGCTCTCACTCATAACCCCACCCCTAATTAACTTTCTGAGCTGACTTTTCTGGTCGCTTAACCATTCTTAATGTAGTACCTTCTTCTAACTGCGAATCAATCACTAGCTCATCCATAAAGGAATCTATAAATACTAAACCTAATCCCATGCGGTCAGCAGTAGTAAACGATGGCTCACAAGCCTGCTTAATGTCAGGTATACCTTGTCCAAAATCTTCGACTTCAATAATTAAGGTATCTGTCTCAATTAATAAATTTATTCCTATTGTACCTGCTTTTTGGTGTTGATAACCATGAATAATAGCATTAGAAACCGCCTCGGAAACTGCTACCTTAATCTCCTCAATCTCAGATAGTGTAAAATCGAGTTGGGCAGCAAAAGAGGCTACGGTTACTCGTGCTAAGCCTATATTATCCGAAATACTCTTTAGTTCTAATCGTGCCTGATTTTGACTCAACTTTAATTACCTCCTCACATAAGTTTTAAAGTGCCTGTAAAGCCTCCTGCTCATCAGTAAAGACATCAACTATCTTCAAAATTCCTGATACTTCAAAGACCTTCTTAATTGATTGATTAACATTGATAATCTTCAAGTTGCCGCCATAATTGCTAATCTGTTTATAACGTCCAATAATAAAACCTAATCCTGAGCTATCAACAAAGTTAACTTCCTTTAAATTAAGAATCATATTCTTAATCCCTACTTCACTATTCATCCGTGCCTCTATTTGAGAACGCAGATCATCAACAGTATGTAAATCAAGATCACCACTAATTCTAATGATGAGATTAACTCCAATTCTTTCTAGCTCTAAATCCACTCTTCAGTCCCCTCCTTACATCAAAGTCTAGTTTAATAAATTCGAGAGGACTTGTTATTCTCCTTCATTTTTTACATTTTTTTCTAATTAATTTTGAATAGTGTCATCAAGCTTACCAAGAACTTCTTAACTAACTGCTTAATAATCTGAAATGGATTACCTTTCTCTACCTGACGATTACTCACTAAATCTACCTTAGCAATCACTTCTTCGCCGGCTAAGACTCTCAACTCTCCAAGCTTAGCTCCTTTCTCTAACGGCGCAACCAACTCTCTTTTGACTGCTATCTGACGCTTTAACTCATCTTGACTACCTTTAATCACTGCGGCATTTAAGTCTGCTTTAGCGACTGCTTTGATGAGCGGATCTTTACCTTTATATACTTCCAACTGCTCTAATACTACTTCCCCTTCTTTAACTACCGGAATTGAACGATAAATACTAAATCCATAAGATAGTAGCTCACTTGCTTCATTAAACCTTATCTTAGAATCATCCTCCCGCATTACCACTGCTATAAATCTTAAACCATTACGCTGAGCGGTAGCTGTCACACCAAAGCCTGCCTCACTAGTATAGCCGGTCTTAAGACCATCAGCTCCGCGATAAAATCGCACCAAATTATTAGTATTACGTAAGAATGATTCCCCATCACGCAGCTCATCAATCCAAGTTTGAGTATGCTTTAATACCTGTGGGTAACGATTAACTAACCGCTGAGACATTAATGCTACATCATAAGCACTAGTATAGTTGCCGCGTTGTTGTGAATCTTCCGGCGGCAGTCCATTCGTATTAATAAAGTGCGTATTTTTAAGTCCTAACTCTTTAGCCTTCCGATTCATAGCATTAACAAAACCATCACTAGTCCCATAGATATGTTCTGCCACTGCCACGCAAGCATCATTAGCAGACACAATAGCAATTGCCTTAATCATCTCCTGAAGGGTCATCTCTTCACCTGGCTCTAACCAGATTTGCGAACCACCCATCTTAGCTGCCTCTTCACTTGTTACTACTACATCATCTAAACTAACCCGCCCTTCTTCTAATGCCTCCATAGTCAAAAGTAGCGTCATCACTTTGGTAATACTAGCCGGCGGTAATTCCTGGTGGGGATTCTTCTCATAAAGTATTCGTCCTGACTTAGCTTCCATCAATACTGCTGACTCTGCTTCTAAATCAAATTCGGGATCAGGTATCTCTTGGGCAATTACTCCAAAACTGATCAAACAGACTAAGCAAACCGTCAAACTGATAATTACTATCTTCTTAAACATTACTCTTCCTCCCTTCAAAACAATAACTATATTACAATAATTATTGATAGGCAGGAAAAAGTATGCTTAAGGAATAAAAAATCCCCAAGCCTAATTATGGGGATTTTTATCATTCATCATCTTTTAATCAATCACTTTATACATTAAATATTTAAATTATATTCCGTCTTCGGCATTTCTCTTCCTACGAAAATTAAGAATTAGAATGCTCTGGATTCCAATTATCAGCCTGTTGCTCTGCTAATAATCTCTTATAGTACTCCTGTTTTACATTTAATCTCTCCACTCGTTTCTGCATCGCAGCTACCTCTTCTTCCGCCTTCTTTTTCTGTTTTAAGATAATACGGTATCGTTCTTCAATCGTACTATCACCCTCACGACAGAGTTCAACATAACGATTGATCTCTGCTAGCGGCATGCCTGTCTCCTTTAAACACTTAATTAAGTTCACCCACTCTAGATCAGATTCAGAAAATTGTCGTACATTATTTTCATCTCGAGAAACATACGGAAATAAATCTTGATCATCATAATAACGTAAAGTATGTGGTGACATATCCATCATCTCTGCAACCTCTTTAACTGTATACATCTAATTCCCCCTAGCTCTAAAAAATTTGACT
>JBNJEL010000085.1:0-8251 GCA_051745835.1 Bacillota bacterium | reverse complement strand
CCGATGGCACTAGCAGCTAAAGAAGCGGGGAAGCGAGGGATTATTCTACCAGCAGCTAATGTTAATGAAGCAGCAGTAGTGGAAGGGATTGAAGCAGTTCCTGTTTCTACTTTAGCGGAGACAATAGAGTTTCTGGGAGCTCGAGAAGCTGATTGGTCAGTTAGTAAAGAGTTTGCTCCCCATTTAAAGTCTAATTATAAGGTGGATTTTGCTGAAGTGAAGGGACAGCAGGCAGCTAAACGAGCTTTGGAGGTAGCAGCAGCCGGAGGACATAATGTGATTATGTTAGGTCCGCCGGGTTCTGGTAAGACAATGTTAGCTAAGCGTTTACCAACTATTCTTCCTGAACTCAATTTAGATGAAGCTATAGAACTAACTAAGATCTATAGTATTTTAGGACTGTTGGAAGAAAGTAGCTCTTTAGTTAAACAGCGTCCTTTTAGGGCACCACACCATACCACAACTCACGCGGGAATGATCGGTGGAGGTCGAATTCCACAACCAGGAGAGGTCAGTTTAGCTCATGATGGAGTTCTATTTTTAGATGAAGTACCCGAGTTTAATCGTAATGTATTAGAAGTATTACGCCAGCCCTTGGAGTCTAGAGAAGTAACTATCTCTCGTTCATTGACTACTTTAACTTATCCAGCCAATATAATGTTGATTGCAGCTATGAATCCTTGTCCTTGTGGATTTCATGGAGCTTCAGGACGAAATTGCAGCTGTAGTCATGGTCAGATAGAACGGTACTTAAGCAAAGTATCTGGACCTTTATTAGATCGGATTGATATACATATCGAAGTACCGCGCTTGGAAGCAGATGTAGTTTCTGCTGCTCCTAATGGAGAGAGTTCAGCCCAAATTAGAGCTAGAGTCAATCAAGCACGTCAGATTCAATACCAACGCTTTCAAGACCAAGAGATTAACTGTAATGCCGAGATGAGTGGTAAATTATTAGAGAAGTATGCTATCCTAACTTCGGCTAGTCAAGATCTTTTACATCAAGCGATTAAGCGGCTTAATTTAAGTGCTCGGGCTTATGATAGGATTTTAAAGTTGAGCCGAACAATTGCTGATTTAGATCATAAATCAGAGATTGGTGCAGAACATATTGGAGAAGCAATTCAGTATCGTGATCTTGATCGAAAATTATTTGCTAATTAAGTAATTATTAAATAAAAGAAGGAATTTTCAGACTATTCACGAATCTTAAGTATATAATTATATAGATTAGTTGGTGATAAATGATGAATAAACGTAAATACTGGTTAGGTTTGATTAAATTACAGGGCTTAGGTCCTAAATTAATCAAGAATTTAATAGATTTTTTTGGTGATGCTCATTCTATCTGGCAGGCTAGTCAAGAGGAGTTATGTCAGGTTAACTTGGTGGGAGCTAAGAGAAGCAGACAGATAATTAAGGATAGAGCAGAGATTGATTTAGATTATGAGTTAGAACAGCTAGATAGATTAAATATTAACTTTTTAACTTTAACCGATTCAGATTATCCTTCTTTATTGAAGAATATTTATGATCCGCCGCCGGTTCTTTTTTATCAAGGAACTCTTAATCAACAAGATTTAATTAGTTTATCAATTGTAGGATCTAGGAAGTGTACTACTTATGGTCGGAGGGTAGCAGAGCGTTTAGCTGATAATTTAGCACAGCAGGGTTTTACTATCGTTAGTGGATTAGCTCGTGGAATAGATACTGCAGCTCATCAAGGGGCATTGCAGGGTGGGCGTACTTTAGCAGTTTTAGGTTCGGGGCTAGATGTAATTTATCCACCGGAGAATAAAGAGTTAGCAGCGAAGGTAAGTAATCAAGGAGCGTTGTTGTCTGCATTTCCAGTAGGTACTTCGCCAGTAGGAAGTAACTTTCCTCAGCGTAATCGAATTATTAGTGGACTTAGTTTAGGTACAATAGTTGTGGAAGCGGCTCAAAAGAGTGGTTCTTTAATTACAGCTAATTATGCGCTTAATCAAGGGCGAGAAGTATTTGCCATTCCAGGTGATATTACTCGCGTACAAAGTGTTGGGACTAATCAACTAATTCAAGTTGGGGCTAAATTAGTACAGAAGATAGATGATATTATAGAAGAATTACCTCTTGAAGGTTGGCATCAAATGATTGAAAATTCAGATGATTCTCTTAAAAGTGAGGAAATTGCCGATTTGGAACTATCTAGTATGGAAGAACAGGTTTATAATCACTTAAGTTCTACCCCTCAAGACTTTGATCAATTAGTAGTCAAAAGTAAAGTAGCTACTCATAAGTTGCATTCTATTTTACTACAGTTAGAAATTAAAGGTTTAGTAGAACAGCTAGCAGGTAATAGATTTAGATTAGATAACTAAGTTGTGTTTTACAAATAATTTAGAAACTCTTATAATGTATTTTACAAAATAGCAAAAAAAACATATAATATAATGAGTATCTGCACTATTAAGTAATTAAATAACTTAAATATAGAGGGGAGGGACTAGGCAGATTATTGCCTAGGTGATTTATGAATGAAAATGTAATTGAAATCGTAAGCTATTTAGTAAAGCGGATTATGCATGATGATGATATTATTGAGAATGAGGAAGAATTAGTCAGGAATTTAATAGATCAAGGTTATGATATAGATGATATAGATACAGCATTTGATTTAATTTTTGCTACTGATGTAGCAGATGATGAAAACAAAGATGAAGAGTTGAAATTTGCTGAAGCTAATAGAATCTTAGATTTAAGAGAGCGATTTAAGTTATCAACATCAGCTCAGGGTGTTTTAATTAGATTGGCTAGTTTAAGTTTAATTAATGATGATGAATTAGAGCGTGTGCTTAAAAAAACTTTGCAGACTAGAGAGCGCGAGATCGGTCTAAAGAATTTGTGGCAGGTACTACAGAAGGTAATTGATAGTCCAATGCGCTTATCTACTATTATTGAGAATTCGCCAGAGTTTGATTCAATTAATGATGAACATAGACAGTATATTAACTAAGATTAAGTATTAGTTTTGGAGGTGTGCTTTAAGTGGCTGAAAATTTAGTAATTGTAGAATCCCCAGCCAAAGCAAAGACAATTAATAAGTTCTTAGGTAATGATTTTAAAGTAGAAGCATCAATGGGACATGTAATTGATCTACCTAAGAGTCAGCTGGGAATTAATATTGAAGAAGACTTTGAACCTAAATATATAACAATTCGTGGTAAAGGTGATGTTCTTAAAAAGTTGCGTAGGGCAGCTAAGAAGAGTGATAATATCTTCTTAGCTACTGACCCTGATCGTGAAGGTGAAGCTATTTCGTGGCATCTAAGACAAGCTTTAAAATTAGATGATGATTCTAAGTGTCGAATTGAGTTTAATGAGATTACTAAACAAGCAATTCAGACAGCTATGGAAGAACCAAGAGAGATAGATCATAACCGTGTTGATGCTCAACAAGCAAGAAGGTTGTTAGATAGATTAGTTGGTTATAAGTTAAGTCCTCTGTTGTGGAAGAAAGTACGTCGTGGTCTAAGTGCAGGACGAGTACAGTCAGTAGCGGTTAAGATTATCTGTCAGCGCGAAGAAGAGATAGAAGAATTTAATCCGGAAGAGTATTGGTCATTAGAGGCTGATTTACAGACTAATCAACAGCAGCAGTTTGAAGCAAAGTTACACCGGATTGATGGTCAGAAATTTAAGTTAGGTAGTAAGAGTAAGACTAATCAAGTTATGACGGCAATAGAACAAAATAAGTTTATAATTGATCGGATTAAAGAACGGAAACGTAGAAAGAATCCTGCTCCACCACTTACTACTAGTAGTTTACAACAAAGAGCTGCTAATAGTTTAGGCTTTAGTGCTAAAAAGAGTATGTTTATTGCTCAACAATTATATGAAGGTTTAGATATAGGTTCTGAAGGTTCAGTAGGTTTAATTACCTATATTAGAACAGACTCTACACGTATTTCTAAAGAAGCACAACAAGAAGCAAGAGAGTTTATTGTTGAGAATTATGGTTCTAAGTATCGTCCTAAGGAAGCTAAGAAGTATCGTGTAAAGTCGGAGGCTCAAGATGCTCATGAAGCAATTAGACCTACCTCTGTTTTAAGAACTCCTGCTAAGATTAAGCAGTACTTAAATAATGATCAGTATCGACTCTATAAATTAATTTGGGAGAAATTTGTGGCTAGTCAGATGAATCCGGCTATCTATAAGACATTAAGTATTGATATTGAAGCGGGCAAGTATTTATTTAGAGCTTCGGGATCACGTACTATCTTCAAAGGGTTTTTAGAGGTTGATTCTTTTAAGAAGAATCGCAAGGATAAGGAGTTGCCTTCAGAACTAGCTGAGGGTCAAGAAGTGGAATTAGTAGAGTTAAAGCCAGATCAGCACTTTACTAAACCGCCAGCTAGATATACTGAAGCAAAGTTAGTAAAGACTCTAGAGAAGAAAGGGATTGGACGGCCAAGTACTTATGCTCCAACTGTGGCTACTATTCAAGATCGAGGTTACGTAAACAAAGAGGGTAAACGATTTGTACCGACTGAGCTAGGTAAGACAGTTAATCAACTGCTTAATAAACATTTTCCTGATGTTACTGATATTGAATTTACAGCTACATTAGAGGATAAATTAGATCAAGTAGAAGTGGGGAAAGAGAATTGGCGTCAGGTATTAAAAGATTTCTACTATCCATTTGCTAAGCGCTTGGATTCTGCCTATGATAATATGGAAGAAGTAGAGTTAGAAGAAGAGGTAACTGATGAGATTTGTGAGAAATGTGGCAAGAATATGGTAGTAAAACATGGACGTTACGGTAAGTTTTTAGCCTGTCCTGGCTTTCCTGACTGTAAGAATACTAAACCTTATTTGATTAAGACCGGCGTTGACTGTCCAGACTGTGCAGCTGGTGAGATAGTAGAGCGTAAAAGTAAGAAAGGACGTACTTTTTATGGCTGTAGTAATTATCCGGATTGTGAATTTATGATTTGGTATCAGCCTGTGCAAGAAGACTGTCCTAAATGTAATAGCTTTTTAATGAAGAAGACAACAAAAAAACATGGTACAGAGTATTTATGTTCGAATGAAGAGTGCGATTTTAAAACTACTCCAGAAGTTTTAGAAGAGAATTAATTGAATTAGATAGCTATTTTTGTTCTATCTTGCATAAGGATGAGGTATATGTTAATATAAATTGTCTGTTTTAATTTAAAATTTGGGTTTAGTTTAAGAGGGGGAATAAGATGTTTGAAGCTACAACTGTAGTTGCTGTAAAAGAAGGTGACCAGGTAGCAATTGCTGGTGATGGTCAGGTTACCATGCAGCATACCGTAATGAAACATCAAGCTAAAAAGATTAGACGATTATATAATGATCAGATAGTAGCTGGGTTTGCTGGTTCAGCTGCTGATGGTTTTACACTGTTTGAGAAATTTGAAGCTAAAATCGAGGAATTTCATGGCAATTTAGAGCGTGCTGCTGTAGAGTTGGCTAAAGAGTGGCGGACTGATAAGAGATTAAGGAAATTAGAAGCATTATTGATCGTGGCAAACCAAGATCATCTATTGGTACTTTCGGGTAATGGTGATGTGATTGAACCTGATGATGATGTCACCGCAATTGGTTCTGGTGGTCCTTATGCTTTGGCAGCTACTAGAGCATTAAAGTCTCATTCTAATTTGAAAGCTGCTGAAATAGCAGAAAAATCATTAGAGATAGCTGCTGATATCTGCATCTATACTAATGATAACATTTCGGTAGAAGTGGTATAGTTTAAAGGAGGTTGAGTGATGGAGGAGTTAACTCCCCGTAAGATTGTAGAAGAGTTAGATAAGTACATAATAGGACAGAATGAAGCCAAAAAATCGGTTGCAGTAGCTTTAAGAAATAGATATCGAAGACGACAGCTTGCAAGTGAACTAAAAGAAGAGATCATGCCTAAAAATATATTAATGATTGGTCCCACTGGCGTAGGGAAGACTGAGATTGCGAGAAGATTAGCTAAGTTAGCTGAAGCACCATTTGCTAAGGTAGAAGTAACTAAATTTACAGAGGTTGGTTATGTAGGTCGCGATGTAGAGTCGATGATTAGAGATTTAGTACAAACAGCAATTAGAATGATTAAACAAGAGAAGATAAAAGAAGTTGAAGATAAAGCTAAGAAGTTAGCAGAGGATAGAATCTTAGATAAATTACTACCGGTAGCTAAAGAGGATCAATCCAATAATCCTTTAAATAATCTGTTCAATAATTTTAGTTCAGATGAAAAGGTAGAACAGAAAGAAGATCAGGAACATGTTAAGCGTTTAAAGAGAAGAAGAGAAGAGTTAAGAGAGAAGTTGAGAGCAGGAGAGTTAGAAGAGCGAGTGATTGAGATTGAAGTAGAGGATAATAATAAACAGATGGTCGAAGTCTTTTCTGGTTCTGGTACTGAGGAGATGGGGATTGACTTTCAAGATATGTTAGGTGGTATCTTTCCTAATCAGAAGAAGGAACGCAAGGCTACTATTGCAGAAGCTAAGGAGATTTTAAAACAACAGGAAGCACAGAAATTAATTGATATGGATGAGGTATCTGCGGAAGCTATTGAACGAGTAGAAGAAACAGGAATTATCTTCTTAGATGAGCTAGATAAGGTAGCAGGAAATAATTCTTCTTCTTCAGGTCCTGAGGTTTCGCGTGAAGGAGTACAGCGTGATATTTTACCGATTGTTGAAGGATCAACAGTTATGACTAAACACGGACCGGTTAAGACAGATCATATCTTTTTTATTGCTGCTGGAGCTTTCCATGTTTCTAAACCAACCGATTTGATTCCAGAACTTCAAGGTAGATTTCCTATTCGAGTAGAGCTTTCCAGTTTAACAGAAGATAATTTCAAGTCTATCTTAACCGAACCAGAGAATGCATTAATTAAGCAGTATGAAGCATTATTAGCTACTGAAGATTTAGAAATTGAATTTACTGACCAAGCGATTGAAAAGTTAGCCTCAATTTCATTCCAAGTTAATGAAGAGACAGAGAATATTGGAGCACGTAGGTTACATACTGTACTAGAGAAGTTATTAGAGGATATCTCTTTTGAAGCTCCGGAAGTAAGTGAGGATCAAGTAAAGATTGATGTTGACTATGTAGAAGATAAGCTAACAGATATAGTTCAAGATAAAGATTTAAGTAGATATATATTATAAATTAATTAATAATCCAAATAAAACATAAGTTATTGTGAACTATTTATCATTAGATTACCTTACTTAAAAGAAGATACTAAAAGGAGGATAAGCAGATGGAAGAGATAGTTGACTCATTATTAGAGAAGACGCGCAAAATAAATAAATTATTACAGAAATCAGCAGTTCATTCAGTAGATTTTACAGAGATGGCAGAGGTTTTAAGCACTTCTATTAAAGCTAATGTATATATAGTAAATAAAGAAGGAAAAATTTTAGGTTATGAATTGATCAATGAGTTTGAATGTGATTCGATGATTAATGAAGTGATTAGTCAAGGTTACTTTCCAGAAGATTATAATCAGTGGGTCTTAGGTATTAATGAGACTTATGCTAATTTTGAACAGCGAGACGGTGATTGTGTCTTTGCTGAAGATAGAAAGTGTATGTTTAAGCATAAGATGTCTACTATTATTCCAATTAATGGCGGCGGAGAAAGATTAGGAACTTTAATTATTGCTAGATTTGATGGTGATTTTAACTCTAATGATTTAATTTTGGCTGAGTATGGAGCTACAGTAGTAGGAATGGAAATTTTACGAGCGAGAAGTGAAAAAATCGAAAAAGAAGCCCGTAAAAAAGCAGCTGTGCATGTAGCTTTAGAGACATTATCTTATTCCGAATTGGAAGCTATAGAGCATATCTTTGAAGAATTAGATGGTAAGGAAGGTTTATTAGTAGCTAGTAAGATTGCTGATCGAGTAGGGATTACTAGATCGGTAATAGTTAATGCGTTACGTAAGTTTGAAAGCGCTGGGGTAATTGAATCGCGTTCATTAGGAATGAAAGGAACTTATATTAAGATTTTAAATGAACGTCTATTAGATGAATTAGAAAAATTGGAATCTTAAAATTCAGATTAATTATTAGCAGAATTTGATATTTAATTTTAAATATAGTAACATATTATCGTGCTTAAAATAATTGATATTGATAAAGGCAAACTTATTGAAAAATAAGGGCGCAAAGCCACAAGTCTAAAGTATAATTTTGTACAATGACGGTTGGGTTACCAAAAATTAATTAATAATTGTTGGATT
>JBNJEL010000084.1:0-8355 GCA_051745835.1 Bacillota bacterium | reverse complement strand
ATAGATTACTCCACAGGTAACTTAATTAGAAGACAAAGCTGATATTAATTTGTCTACTACTTCAATGTCATTGTATAATAATTATATTTTAGAGTCAAGTTGGCTAAGAGATTGTACAAAGCCACCGACATAATAATCGGTGGCTTAGAAATTTATCTTTAATTGATGAAAAACTTATTCCCACTCAATCGTTGCCGGTGGTTTAGATGTAATATCATAGACAACTCGATTAGCTTCCTTAACCTCATTTGTAATTCGCGTTGATATCTTCTCTAAGACATCATACGGAATCTTAGCCCAATCAGCAGTCATCGCATCCTTACTCTTAACTGCTCTGAGACCAATTGTATAGTTATAAGTCCGCTCATCACCCATTACACCTACACTACGCATCGGTGGTAGAGCAGCAAAGTACTGCCAGATCTCACGATCTAGCCCAGCATTCTTAACCTCTTCTCGTAAGATAGCATCTGCCTGCTGAACAATCTCAACCTTATTGGGCGTTACCTCACCTAAAACTCTAATTCCTAAGCCCGGCCCTGGGAATGGTTGACGCCAAACTATCTCATCAGGTAAGCCTAACTGCGAACCGACCTCGCGCACCTCATCTTTAAAGATATTACGCAGTGGTTCAATTAGATCTAAATTAAACTCTTCAGGTAAGCCGCCTACATTATGATGACTCTTAATTGTAGCAGAATTATCACTACCGCCGCTTTCAATCACATCAGAGTAGATAGTCCCTTGCACTAGATATTCCGCTCCACCAATCTTATTTGCTTCCTCTTCAAAGACCTCAATAAATTCATTACCAATAATCTTTCGTTTCTCTTCTGGATCTTCTACTCCCTGCAACTTATTAAAGAACCGTTCTTGAGCATCAACATAGATTAAGTTCATATCAAACTCTTGACCAAATGTCTCTCTGACTTCCTCAGCTTCATCCTGTCTTAATAGACCGTGGTTTACAAAGATACAAGTTAATTGATCACCGATTGCTTTTTGTACTAACCTAGCAGCTACAGAAGAATCAACACCACCAGATAAGCCACAGATTACCTGCCCTTCATCCCCTACTTCATCCTTAATCTTACTTATCTGCTCATCAATAAAGTTAGCAGTAGTCCAATCACCACTACACTCACAGACAGAAAAGATAAAGTTATTAATAATCTGATCTCCACAAGGAGTGTGCACTACCTCAGGATGAAATTGCACTCCATAAAAGTTGCGTTCTGGATTACCAATTGCAGCTACTGGTGAATTCTCTGTATAACCGATCGTCTTAAAACCATTCGGCATCTCAGTTACACGATCACCATGACTCATCCAACACTTAAGTTCATTACCTAAACCAGCAAATAAATCCATCTCTTCTTTAACTTGCAGCTTAGCATGTCCGTATTCCCGATGATCAGATGCTTGTACTTTTCCTCCTGGTAATAGATGACTCATCAGCTGCATTCCATAACAGATACCTAAAATCGGAACCCCTAATTCAAAGATCTCTTGGTCTACATAAGGAGCCTTCTCACCATAGACACTAGATGGTCCCCCAGAAAAGATAATGCCCTGTGGATTAATCTCTTTAATCTTATCAATTGAAATATCATATGGTACTAACCTTGAGTAAACATTATTCTCCCTTACTCGCCGGGCGATCAATTGACTATACTGCGCCCCAAAGTCTAAGACTAAAATTGTCTCCTGTTCTTCAGAAAAACTCATTAGCTTCCCTCCTAAGTTAAATAATAAACTTATAAATCACAAACTCCCACAAATCCCCACGAATAAAAATTTCAAACTTTTATAACACTTATCATCATCTATTATTAGTATTACTTTGCCTAAACTACATTATCACTCTCAGTCTCAAACTACTCATGTAGATTTATGCTAATTTGTGACTAACTTTAATATTACAGCTAATATTATATCATAGTAGTTAATCCATCTCCACCTTAACTATAGAATAAAAAATAAAAAACCCCTTCTAGGACTAACTCTAGAAGGGGTATAATTACCTAATTCTAACTGATTACATCATTCCTGGCATTCCACCCATGCCGCCCATACCGCCTGGCATTCCGCCACCGGCAGGAGCGCCACCGCCAGATTCATCATCTTCACTATCATCTTCAACAATTAATGTTTCAGTAGTTAATAACATTGCCGCAGCACTAGCAGCATTCTGTAGTGCAGAACGAGTAACCTTAGCTGGATCAACAACTCCACTTTCAATCATGTTACCAAATTCTCCAGTGTAAGCGTTAAATCCAACACCTTGTTCCATATTCTTAACTTTTTCCGCGATTACTGATCCTTCATATCCAGCATTATCAGCAATTAATCTGATTGGGGCTTCTAATGCTTTAGCAACTAATGCAGCACCAGTTGCTTCATCTCCTTCTAAGTCTAACTCGTCTTCTAATCCTTCTAATACATCTAATAGAATTGTTCCACCACCTGGTACAATTCCTTCTTCAACTGCCGCACGAGTAGCAGATAAAGCATCTTCAATGCGGTGTTTCTTCTCTTCTAGTTCAGTTTCTGTAGCAGCTCCTACTCTAACTACAGCAACTCCACCAGCTAACTTAGCTAATCTCTCTTCTAACTTCTCACGATCGAAGTCAGAATCAGTAGTTTCTATCTGACGACGAAGTTTTTCAACACGCTGCTGAATATCAGCTTCATCTCCAGCACCATCAACGATAGTAGTATCCTCTTTAGTAATTGTTACGCTTCTTGCTTGACCTAACATAGACTTAGTAGTATTCTCTAACTGTAATCCTTTATCTTCAGTAATTACTTGCCCACCTGTTAATACAGCGATATCTTCTAACATCTGCTTACGACGATCACCGAATCCAGGTGCTTTAATAGATACGCAGTCAAATGTTCCGCGAATCTTATTTACAACTAATGTAGCTAGAGCTTCACCTTCTACATCTTCAGCAATGATTAACAGCTGCTTACCTTCTTGAGCTACTTCTTCTAATAGTGGTAAGATATCTTGAATACTGCTAATCTTTTGATCAGTTAATAGGATATATGGATCATCTAGGTTAGCTTTCATCTCCTCTTCATCAGTTACCATATAAGGAGATAAGTAACCACGATCAAACTGCATACCTTCTACAGTCTCTAAGCTAGTTCCCATTGTTCTGCCTTCTTCAACAGAGATAACTCCATCTTGGCCGACCTTTTCCATAGCATCAGCAATTAAGTTACCTACTTCTTCATCAGCAGCAGAAATAGAAGCTACCTGAGCAATAGATTCTTTATCTTCAATAGAAGTACTTAAGTTTCTAATTTCTTCTACTGCTTTATTAACAGCTTTGTCGATACCCTTCTTAAGTACCATTGGATTAGCTCCAGCTGCTACATTCTTCATTCCTTCTTGAATTAAGGCTTGCGCTAAAACAGTAGCAGTAGTAGTTCCGTCTCCTGCGATATCATTTGTCTTAGTAGCAACCTCTTTAACAGTCTGCACACCTAAATCTTCAAATGGATTCTGAACATCTACTTCTTTAGCAATTGTAACTCCATCATTAGTAATTGTTGGAGAACCAAATCCTTGTTCTAAAATAGCATTACGACCTTTTGGCCCTAATGTAACCTTCACTGCATCAGCTAACTTATTAACGCCTTCTTCTAAAATTCTACGTCCCTCTTCGCCAAACTTTAATTCTTTTGCCATTATGTATTCAACCTCCTTGATATTTTAGTTAGTAAGTTTTACTTCCACACTAACTACCCGAGAGTTTACTCAACTATAGCTAAAATATCCTTTTCGCTAATTACTAAGTACTCTTCACCATCAATATCTATCTCAGTTCCTGCATACTTGCCATAAATTACTCTATCTCCTGTTGTTACATCCATCTCTAAACGATCACCATTATCTAACTTCTTGCCATCACCTACAGCAAATACTTCACCTTCTTGTGGCTTCTCTTTTGCACTATCTGGTAATACAATGCCACTTTCAGTTGTTTCTTCCTCTTCAATAGCTTGCACAACTACTCGATCACCTAAAGGTTTAATTTCCATTTTTAGGACCTCCTTCGTGATATTTAAATTTTGTTATTAGCACTCATCAAGAGTGAGTGCTAACAATTCCACTATTAATAATACACAAAACTCTATCCAAAATCAAATCTGGTTTAAATAGATTTACGGAGAATATTATCTATTAAATTAAATTAAACCGCAATTACTATAATATTCTTATGGAATCGATCTTTTAAAACTAATCTTGGCAACAAAGGATAGTAGCAATCTATATAAGTATTATTAACCAAATTTATCAACTTTAAACTGGCTTAATCAAAAAAGTATTATCAGATTAATACTCTTAAAATGCATCTTGAGAAAAATGAGGAAGTGATTTAGGGATTTGACTAAATTAAGGTAAGTAACCTGAAGTTTAATTTCACTAACCACATTAATTTAATACTAATCTTCACGAATTAAAAACATTAAATTAATTAATACCTTTATTTCGAATCTGTATTCAATCTTTGTTAATCCGTGGCTAAATTTCACTTATAATTGAAATAATATTATTCAATAACCTACTTTAAGATATGTAGACAAGAAAAGCAAAGAGGAAAAATCTAGCTGATAATTAAAGGAGTACTTAACTTATTTTCTAATACTTCATCAGAAGTTCCAACCAAATCATAACCCCAACGATTAAATGGCTCCTGAGGAACGAATACTAAATCAGCCGCTTCTAACTGCTGTTGATGTTGCTCAATAGTAGCTAGAAAGTCATCAACAACTAATAATCCAGCTGCTTTGATATTACCAGCAAAGAATTGGCTCGAAACAGGTATAATCTCTATCTCTATATCGGAATCAAGCCCACATTTAATCTTATTCATACCTGCTCTAATTATGTCTGCCGCTAATTGCGAAGTAAGTAAAACCACCCGCCGAGCCTGTCTAACCTTAATCTCTTCTTGAATACTGAGTAATCGCTGCCAAGAGATATCATAATCTAATACTACACCAGACTTCTCATCAGCCGGCTTGTCCAACCTCTGCTGCTTAATCTTACCAGCATGACTATAAATTAACTCTGGATCTTCTAAACCTACTAAGCGATTAAAAGCCTCCACTCTAGTCCGCACTTCTGTACCATTAATCTTTAGAATCCGATCCTTCTTCTGCAGACCTATCTTATCAGCAGGAGAATTATTAATCACTCCTTTAATTACTACATTTAGATCATCAATGCGCGGCGGCTCAACTAATAATGGTACGCGATACTTATTATTTAAGTACTCTACATAATTAGTCAACTGCTGCCAGAGATCAGGTGCTACCTGTAATTGTTGTGAGGTTAGTTTAGTGTAGCCAGGGAGAAAGATACGGACAGTCTGAGCTTCCTGCTGATTAAAGAAGTCAACTGTATCTTCAATGTAGTCCCAATTGCCAATCTGAGGCATAGCAACAATACTACCATGATAAGGAATTTGAAATCGGGCTAAATTAATTACTCCTTGAAGGGCTTGATTACTATTACGATCAGCCATTAATTTCTGACGTAGTTTAGGCTGTGCACTATTTAAAGAAACATTTAACTCTATTAAACCTAGATTAGCCAAAAATCTAACATTCTCAGTGGTTAACTGTGAACCATTAGTAGTAATTTGAATCTTAGTCTGCGAAAATTGGTGGCGTAGATAGGTCAAAATCTCCTTAAAATCAGGGTGGATAAATGGTTCGCCTTCTACTATGCGAGTAATTGATTCACCGATTACAATCTTCTGTTGAGAAGTAAGAAAGGCTGATAATTTCTTAATTTTTTCTAAGCTATAATGTCCTTCACTAAAGACCTCCACTGCTTCTGGATTCGATTGATGACTACAGAAAAGACAGTTTAAGTTACAGTGAGATGTAATTGGTAATATATTTCGTTCTTGAGCAGATAAGACTAATAGTTGTTCAGCTGAATAATCCATCAAATTTCCTCCCCTTACTTAGCTCGAACCTAACTTTAAATTAGGATTAGCATTGAGATCATAGTCTCCCTTAGTACCCTGCTGCCAATGATAATAACCAGCACTACCTATCATTGCTCCATTGTCAGTACATAATTGGGGAGGAGGAAAGTATAAATTAGAATTGAGATCAGCTAATTGCTGCTTTAATTCAGTGCGCAACTGTTGATTAGATGCTACTCCACCAGCTAAGATTACATTCTCTACTCCTGTCGCTTGAACTGCTTTGATTACTTTAGCTACTAAGACATCAACTACTGCCTGCTGAAAACTAGCTGCTAAATTGGCTTTATTAATCTCCTCGCCCCGCTGTTGTTGATTATTAATATAGTTTAGTACAGCAGTTTTGAGACCACTAAAGCTAAAATCATAACTACTATCATGGATTAGAGGTCGCGGTAGATCGATTGCTTCCTCATCACCCTCTGTGGCTAACTGATCAATAATTGGTCCTCCTGGATAACCTAACTCTAATACCTTAGCTACCTTATCGAATGCTTCGCCCGCTGCATCATCTCTAGTCCGTCCTAAGATCTGATACTCTCCTAGCTCTTCAAAGTAAAGTAAATCTGTATGCCCGCCCGACACAGTCAAACAGACCAAAGGTGGCTCTAATTGTGAGTGAGCAATAAAGTTAGAATAGATATGACCTTCAATATGGTTAATTGGTAATAAAGGTATCTGTTGGGTATAAGCAATCGACTTTGCTGCAGCTATGCCGACTAATAGCCCTCCAACTAATCCCGGTCCATAAGTAACCGCTACCGCCGCTAGATCACTAAATTCTACTCCTGCTTCTTCCATCGCTTCTTCAATCACAGGATTAATCAATTCTATATGCTTACGCGAAGCTATCTCGGGAACTACTCCGCCAAACTTACGATGCCAATCAACCTGTGATGCTATTACATTAGATAATACTTCGCGTCCTTTACTTACTACGGCTGCTGATGTTTCATCACACGATGTTTCAATGCCTAAAATTAATCCATTCTCCATCTTAATCTAACTCCTCATCTAAAGCTTTATACATTAATACTGCATCTTCTTGATTGTCTTGATAATAATTTTCTTTAACTCCTACTTCTCGAAAACCATGCTTGCGGTATAATTCTCGAGCTGGTTGATTAGAAACTCTAACCTCTAAACTAATCTCTTTAACTCCCCATTCGCTTAAGTAAGTCATTAATTGATCTAATAAAAAAGTAGCTAATCCCTGCTGTCGATACTCTACTCCAATTGCTAAAGTAGTCAGGTGAGACTGAGCGATAAAGATCCAACTTCCTACATAACCTAATACTTCTGCTTCTTTCTTTACCACTAAGTAGTGAGCATAATTATTCCGATATAATTCCTGCTTAAAAGTAGCTTCTGACCACGGATCACTAAAGGATTCTGTTTCAATCTCTACTACTTTCTCTATATCTTCTGCTGTCATTAGCTCTACACTTAACTTATTTTGATTAACTTCCACAACGAGCCTCCCAATCAAGCTCTGCCTGAGAGCGTTTCAAATAGTTAGGTGCTAATTCAAAGAGTTGATCCTCATTACCTGCTGCTAACTTAGTATGACCAATGCGCGCTAAGGTTGCCCCCTGAACTAAGTTATAATTTGCAGGCATAAAGTTAGCTCGACTTGCTAACTGGGACTCAATTGCAGAGCGATACTGACTAACTCCCTGTCCGATAAAAGTAATATCCTCAGCAAACTCTTGGTTTAACATCTCTAATAGCGCTTCCAACTCTACCATATCTTCACTCTGCACTTCCTCTTTTAAGCCTAAATCGTTGATCCCTTGATATAAAGCAGTATAGACCCGCTTACGTCTAGCATCTAAGATAGGACAGATCAGCTCATCAGTAGCAACTAAATTATTGGCTAAAGCTTCTAAAGTTGACACACCAACAATTGGTATCTGAAGTGTCTGAGCTAAACTCTTAGCTGTAGCTAAACCAATTCTAATCCCGGTAAAAGAACCTGGTCCTATCCCTGCTACTAGACCATCTAAATCTTCGGTAGCTAAGTCAGTATCCTGTAAAAGTCTAACTACCTGCGGCATTAAGCGCTGCGAGTGGGTAGAATCCAAATTTAGATTATACTCGGCTATTAAGTTCTGATCTTCATATAAAGCTGTCGCCCCTACCGCAGTAGAACTATCAAGAGCTAAGATTAACATGCTGTTTCAGCTCCGCTACCAAAGATATATACTTATTAGCTTGAGGAATAATCTTAATCAATCGCTGTTCTTCTTGACTCTTAATTGTAATATTTAAGTAGTTATCAGGCATCAAAGGACCTGCTTTATCGGGCCATTCAATAATTGATACTCCATCGTCATATAAA
>JBNJEL010000083.1:0-8373 GCA_051745835.1 Bacillota bacterium | reverse complement strand
ACTAACCACCATCCGCCAGCCCACTTAACCGGTAAGAAACCTTCTGCGATATGCATGGCATTAACTTGTGGCGCATAATAGATTAATCCAATCGCTAAAGTTAGTAATACCGAACTAAATCTACTTCTTAACTTCATTAATCCAACCTCCCCTAATCTGTAGAAATATAAAAACTCCTACCTCGTTAACAAGATAGGAGTAAATATCCATAGATTAGGTGTTACTATAAATATTCACCTCTTTCTTGCCGACGAGGAAAGAGTCACTACAAATAATTAGGCAGGTCTCCTGACTTCTAGTCTAAGATCAAACTCTACCTTCCCCAGTAAAGTGAGTGGTAATTACAGTTTAATCAATGACTAGTTACAGTGGCGGGCCCGCTCAAGATTTGCACTTGATTCCCTATTCTCTCTTAGTCGTAACTAAGAGCACCTAACTATCGTGTATAGATTTAATTTTTAGTCTAAAATTAATATTTCTTTATACAAGTTGATAATTCCTGCTTATTACTGCAATTATAATGAGAATAATTATAATATTACCGGACATTAATTATCTTTTTAAGTAGTATAATTAATATCATAAACTATTTTAATTAAGTAATTTGAGTTTGTTAAATAATTAAGTTATAATACAATAGAAATTTATTAAATTATCTTTTGCAATTTTATTACTTAATAGCTTGATAGTAGGAGGCACTAATATGAATTCACAAAGTCCGATTGCATTATTTGATTCTGGTGTAGGAGGTTTAACAATCACTAAAAGTGTAATGAAAGAATTTCCTAATGAAGATATTATCTACTTTGGAGATACAGCTCATCTACCTTATGGTCCTAGACCACAAGATGAGGTACGATCCTTCGTCTTTCAAATTATCAATTATTTAATTAATAGATTTAATGTTAAATTAATCATCATTGCCTGTAACACAGCTACTGCCGCTGGTCTACAAGCAGCACAAGACAAATTTGCTTTACCTTTGATTGGTCCAGTAAAGCCTGGCGTAGAAGCAGCAATTCACTGCACTACTAATCAAAAAATAGGAGTTATTGCTACTAAAGGAACAATCAACAGTCAAGCCTATCAGAATGAAATTTTAAATCTTACAGATAAAGTAGAAGTTTTTACTAAAGCCTGTCCAGAATTTGTAACCTTAGTAGAACAAGGTCAGATTATAGGAACAGAAGTAGAAAGGATAATTAGTGATCAACTAAGATCACTAAAGGAGGTAGGAATTGATACGCTAATTTTAGGCTGTACTCACTTTCCTTATCTGAGTCGCGTAATTCAAAATGTAATGGGCCAAGATGTAAATCTAATCTACCCGGGACGAGAGATAGCAATTCAAGCCCGCAGCGTGCTAAGTCATAATCAGCTGTTAAACCAACAAGTAACTGCAGGTCGAAGGGACTTTTATGTCAGTGATCTAAATAATATCTCACAGGATTTTATTCAGATTGGTAAACAGTTCTTAGAACTTAAAGAATTAGAATTTAGTAAACTCTCTATATTTACAGAATAGATTAAATAGCTCATCAAATCTACTTGCCAGCAATAATCTCTGATTGATAATTAGTTTTAGTTTCCAGCAAATCTTGATAACAGTCCAACATATTCTGAGCTAAAGTAGAACTGCTATATTGCTTAGCCTTCTGATAAGCTTGTTGACTCATCTCTTCGTATAGTTCATCATCAGCTAATAACTTCTTTACTCGCTCTAGAAAACCTTCCTGATCACCAGGCTTGACAAGATAACCATCCTGCTGATTGGTAATAATATCTCTAACTCCAGTACCATTAAGCGCTACTACTGGAGTTTTCCCGGCTAAAGCTTCAATAATTACAATTCCCTGCGTTTCAGCTAAAGAAGAAAAAACAAAGATATCCGCTAACTTATAAAGCTTAATTAACTCTTCTCTACTCCTTTCCCCTAAGAACTCAACTTGATTAGCTACTCCTAGCTGTTCTGCTTTCTTCATCAACCGCTCCTTACAAGGGCCATCACCGACTATTAACATTTGAGTATTACTATCATCACTATCCAGTAATGATTCTAATGCTTCAAGAATAAAATCAATATTCTTTTCGGTTGCTAACCGACTAACAAAAAGTAATATATCATCCGTTTCTTCAAGTCCTAATTCTGTTTTATAATCAGCTACTTCTTGAGTGGTATGCTGCTCATAGTTATTAAGATCAATTCCGGTCGGCATCACTTTAATCTCAGAGTCCACTCCCTTCTCTAACAGATGTTCAGTCATACCTGCCGTAGGAGTAAATACCAAATCAGATTGATTACAGAAGTCCTTAACAATCTTATCTAAAGCTACTTCACAAACCTGTCGTACTCCAGAAGGCAAATTAATACAGTACTCTTTAAATCGCGTATGATAGGTATAAACTACAGGAATATCATGTTTACTGCCTAACTTTTGTCCTACCCTGCCTAATAAGAAAGGATGATGGCAGTGAATAATATCGACATTTAACTCCACAAACTTCTTCTTAAAATCACTTAAAGCTGACAAAGGAATAGGAAAATAACTATCACCATACTTAATCATTTTTAAGGAAGGTACCCGGAAGGTATTATACTCCTCTTCTGTCCTTTCTTGATATTCTGGAGCAAAAATACTAACTTTATGTCCTAGCTTTCTAAACTCATTAGCAAAAATATCGATGGAAATAGGTACCCCACCGACAAATGGTTTATAATTATTAGTAAACATAGCTATATGCATAATTTTAACTCCTTTCCTTCTCTAAATTCATTATCTTACCTAAAGTTACCTCTCCAAGCAGCTTAATAAATACATATGATCCAAAAAAGACACCTAAATAGATTACAAAGAAACGCCATAACAGAATCAAAATTCCAATCGAATACCGCGGTACAAACTGTAAGAAAAGCACCATAAATCCACCCTCTGCCATACCGCTGCCGCCCGGTGTAGGAGTAAAATACATCAGTGTCGTTAAGATAAACTGATTTAAAATAACCTGCAGACTCGATACCTCAATTCCTAATGATTTAATTAACAGCACCGGTATGCTAAATTGGGCTAATAAAAATAACATTGTATAACCAATACTTAATAATAAGTTTTTCCTGTTCTTAGTTAAGTATACTTTAAAACCAATATTGAATTCATTAATATTACTCAATCCAAACTTCAATAACTTAGTTGTATACTTTGAATTCCAAAAACTAAAACGATCGATAACATTTATAATTCTATATAATAACTTCTTAATCCGCCGCGGGAAGATAATTGTCAACAGATAAATAACTCCCACTACCACAAAAAAGAAGATAATATAATAAAATAAGTATCTAAATTGATTCTTAGGTAACAAGTCTGGATATAAAATAACAATAATTGGACTCACAACTGCAAAAAACAGTAGGGCTATAATAAACTTCATTGAAGTAATAACAACACCTTTAGCCGCATCAATTTGACTCTTCTTATACATTAAATAGACCTGCATCGGCCCTCCGCCGGTTTGAAATGGTGTTACAGCTGCTAAAAACAGATTAGCCCAGACTAACTTTAATCCTAAAGATAGCGAAATATTCTCTCCAATACCTTTAGCTAACTCCTTTAATCTCATAAAGTCAAATAACCACATCATAATCGTTAATACTAAAGTTAAAAATAAATAATTTAACTTTAAATTTAAAATTTGTTGCCAAGTATGATGATCACTAGTAAAATAAATGATTAATCCTGTGATTACTAAACTTACTGCATAAAAGAACAATAATCCATGTTTAATCTTCTTATCCATAACCTTCAACTCCATTTCCACGATAATTTCCACGTCAATCATCTATAAACCAACTTATTACTATGATATCAAGATTAGATAGAGATAATTCTAAAATTATAGTATTTTCTATATCTAGCTTAATTTATTAGTGGTATTTTAATAAGATTTAGGAACTCGTAAGACTCGCCAACCATAATTACTCTTAATTAAATCTAGTCCTAAATATAAACGATCACTACCACTCTTAAACTCTAAGGCTACTCGAGCAGTACCTTCAACTTGATTTCTTAACTCTGCTTTATAATGTAACTGCGCAGATTGTTGCTCTAACTGTTGAAGTTGACTTCTTAACTGCTGATACTGTTTTTGAGAACTAAACTCCGCTAGTGATAATCTCTGATGAACCGAAGGAGCATAAGTATCATACACAGCTTCTTCTTTGTTAGCTAAAAGAGCATCAGCCAACCTCTGGGCAGTTACAGTAGGTTTATAATATAATTTATCAGCCTGTTTAATGCGAGTAACCATATCAGATAAATAATCAATCCTAGTCGTAGTATTAGGATGGTTTTGAAACAGTTCTAATAACTTAGAATCACTACTTTCCTTATTATCGTTAAGAGACTCCATCAATTTTACCGTAGCATTAGGATCAATTCCGGCTCGAGCACTAACTAAAACTGAATATTCATCTGCTTCTCGTTCTTGACTACGACTGTAATCACTTAATATCAACTTTAAACCAAGCTGAGTAAGTAAATCAGGCTCTTTTTGATCTAACTTACCATCACCAACTAAATCAATCAGTACAGCACCTAGCTGAATTCCTTGCTGTAAGTTAATCTGTTCTTGAATATGTCCTTTTATCCCGTGTCCTAACTCGTGCGCGATTACTGCTGCTACCTGTTGATTACTATCTACTAGCTCAATAAGACCTTTAAATAGCATCACATGACCATCACCAATATAGACCGCATTAACCCGCTTAGTATCTAAGATATGTAACTTAAATTCTAAATTTGGTGCATCCTGCTGAGCCGCGTTAGCTAACTGTTTAAAAAGATTTTTAATCTCTTTTTCTTGTCTAGCAGACAACTCAGCTATTCCATACTTATTTATGTAAGTCTCTAAATTCTTTTGAGCTACTTCTCGCTCTAAATCTGAAACTGCATTAACCGAAAAGCTAATCATCAACAAAAAACTAATTACTAATAATAAGATTAAAATCTTCTTGCTTCTGCTTAACATCTAATCTATCACCTATCCTTCTGATTAACAGTTACCTTAACATACTCTTGACTTTGACTCTCAATCTTAACCTTCATTCGCTTTGTTACTTTCTGTGGTGTAACTAATTGTATACCATAAATTCCCTCTTTTAAACCAGCAAACTCTGCTTCACCTGTCATTGTATAGGCAAAATCTATCCTTTCCTCAAAATCAGAAGTATAAACTCCCACATAAACATCATCAACTAAATTATCGTGCTGGTCATAGACTAACACTCTTAAACTGCCTCGTCCTTGACAGCCGCTAATAATCAACATAAACCCCAATAAACCAACTATTAACAACAACTTCTTATTCATTTTCATCCACCTCTGTTCTGCTATCTAACCTGATACTCTATAACTTATTCTAGATTATTGGATTTAACTCCTGCACCTAATCAAAAAGCCCCTTTAACCAAACTGTTAAAGGGGCTGTTTCATTTCTAAATTTTAATCATTAAACGCTGACCAATGACTTCTTCGCTTGGAAAGATCAGATTAACTGCATTCTTTTCTTCTTTAACCACCATAGTAGTCGTTCTAAACTCTAATTGATCTCTACTAGCGGGCTTTAATTGCAGCTTATAGCCTATATAATCACTCTTGCTAATCTCTAACTCTTTAACTTCCGACCACTCTTCGCTATATCCTTGACTGCGGGAAGAATTATCATTAAGATAAGCTTCTACCTTCGTATCAGATAGAGTTTGAACTAAATTCTTAATTTCATCATACTCTTTCTGTCGATGTAACACCTCACCTATATAAGGAGTTAACTCTTCTCTTAACTCACTACTCATCTTAATCTAACCCCCTTATTAAGATCGATGTTAATGATAACTTACTCTTATTATAACAGATTTAATTATAATTTAAACCCGCAGCTAATTAACTAAAGAGGCTTGTTCCTGTTGAACATTGCCATCTTGATTAACTATGATTAACTTAAGATTAGTAGTATCTAATTGAGCAAGTTTATCTCTATCAACCACAACTAAATCATAGGGATAGGTAATTACTGACGTTACAGATTCTTCAGGATCAGGACTAATATATTTAACTCTAATAATTATCTTATTATCCTTCTGTAAAATCTTATTTATCTGCATTCCGTAGCCTCCAGAAGACATAGAACCTAAATAAGCTAAAAAGGCTACTTTACCATCTAAATCTAACTTCTTAATCTCTGAATAGTAAGGGCGGTTATGATAGTTACGCCACTGCTGTAATAACTGTTCTTTGTTATTTGCAGTAATTAATTGATACTCATCTTCAGATGGCAAACTATCTTCGTGCCACTCTCCTTGAAGCTGTTGATCTGTTTGATAGATAGTAGCATCAGCATCTAAATCAGTTACTTGACATCCTACTACACTAATTGATAATAACACAACAAAAGCAAGCAGTGTTAATCTTCTCATTTAACTTCACTCTCCTTATCCTCGTTTTTTAGCAAAGACATGACTTCCAATACGCTTAATTGGTACAGTATGATCAAAGATCCACTCTGCTGTAGCAGTAACCGGATTATAGTAATATAAAGCACCTTGAGTAGGATCCCAACCATTTAAGGCATCTTTAGCTGCTTGATAAGCTTGGTCATTAGGTGTTAGATCAATCTGACCATCTAAAACAGCTGAAAAAGCATAACTACCATTAGTTTTCTGATAGACTACATCATCAATCGTATTAGGAAACTTAGCACTAACTATTCGATTTAAAATTACTGCTCCCACAGCAACTTGTCCTGTATAACTTTCTCCTCGTGCTTCAGAATAGATAGCTTTAGCTAAAGTATCTAACTCTTTATCTGTCGGTTGATAACGTACATAATCCACTTCTGATTCTGATTGATTAGGTGGTTGATTAGGATTAGCAACTTCTGTCTCCTCATCTCCCCCTAAAAAAGATAAGAGAAAGAACATCAATGCTCCCTTTAGAATAGACTGATAACTATTGTCACCAGCTAAAGCTGGTTCCACCAATAAAAAACCAGTCAAAAAAGGGGTGAGCAATGAAATAATTAATATATATGTAGCATATTTTTTTACTCTTCGACTCAACATGATAAATCTGCCCTCCCGATTTCATATTTCTACCTAATCATTATAACAGAAGTCACTTGTTTTTAGTATAGAAAATTATACTAACTAAGTTGGCAAATAGAACATATATTTGACAAATAATATACCAAATTATATAATTACTACATATTCATAACTTAAATCAAATAATATTAATTGAACAGGAGGGATTATCATCTCACACCATACTCATTCAGTCTTTGGTGTCTTATTTGCGTTAATTGTCATTAAAGCAATTGAATTACTTAATCTTGGTAATAATCTAAATCTATACTCATTAATAATTATCCAACAGACAAGCCTAATCACTCTATATATTGGAGCAACAATTGGTGCTTTAATTCCGGATATTGATCACGTTAACAGTAAGATTAGTCACCACTTAAAACCGCTTAGTAAATTAATTAATCTATTAGGAATTAAACACCGTGGACTAACTCATAGTATCTTAGGAATCTTAATCTTTGGTTTCTTGACTAAAAAATTAGTAGCAATTAACTGGATCACTGCTGGTCTATACTACAGCTTACTGTTAGGGTATATTAGTCATCTAGTTGCTGATATGTTTAACCCTTCTGGAATACCATTACTCTTTCCTATCAAATTTAGATTTAAGTTCGGCTCTAATATTACTACCGGTAGTTGGCAAGAAAATATCTTCTTCTCCCTAGTAATTATTGGTATTCTGTTCTTTCTTGTAAAAAAAGCAGCTATTTTCTCTATTCCATAATTAAAGCAAAAAGACCCTACTAATTTAAGTAAGGTCTTTTCTTATCTGATTAAATTATTAACCACAATTACTGTAACCACAATTCTTACAGCTGCTACAGCCTTGTTCAAAGATCAACTCTTCACCGCACTCAGGACATTCAGGATATAATTCTTTATCTTTTATATTTGACTCTGTTAACTCTTTATCATCTTCAGCTTTCCTTTTAGTTACTGATTCAGATAACTTATCGAAACCATTACTCTCTAAAATCTCCTCTAAAGCTCTACCTACTACATCCGAACAGCTTCTACCGACTAACTTATCACCTTGACCTTTCTGATACATAAAGCTAGGACAGGTACTAGTTGAACGTAATTGATCGATTACCTCTTCGGGAGCAATACCTGCTCTAAGCGCCATACTAGTCAAGCGGCTCACTGCTTCTGTCATTACTTGACAACCGCCATCGGAGCCTGTAGTTAAAAATGTTTCAATTGGCTCTCCTGATTGATTGACATTAATCGTTAAG
>JBNJEL010000082.1:0-8556 GCA_051745835.1 Bacillota bacterium | reverse complement strand
TGGGATGCAGCGGTTAGTGCTTTAGAGATGGCTAATTTAATTACTGAGATTGAAGCTTAAATTAGTTTGAATAGGAATTAATTAATGGCTCCTTGGATTTTAGGGAGTCATTTTTATTGGTTTAAATAGGTTTGAAATAAAAGGTGGAGGCCTAGATGAAGACACCTAGACCTCTGTATATAGAATAGAGAGTTTAGTAAGCTCGCTCTACTTTACCTGCTTTTAAGCACTTAGTGCAGACATTAATTCGTTGTGGACTGCCGTCTACAATTGCTTTAACCTTTTGTAGATTAGGCTTTTGTCTACGCTGAGCACGCTGTGTAACGTTACGTCCTACTCCACCTTCTTTTTTAGCTTTACCTCGTCTAGTTACTGCATTTGCTTTATTAGAACCTTTACCACAGATTTCACATTGCTTGGCCATCTTTAAACACCTCCCTAAGCTAGCGGATATTAGATTGGAATTGACAAACTTACTTAATTATTCTATCATAAAGTGTAGTTTGCTGACAAGCCCTAAAATCTTTTATCTCTTAGATTAGAGCAGGAGATTAATTGAATTTGTTGAATATAAGTGTTAAGCAGGAGGGAATAAGATGGAGGTTACTAAAAACACTTATATTTTAGACCTATTGACAGAATATCCTACAGCAAGGGATATTTTTGCTGATTATGGGATGAAGTGTAGTAGCTGTTTGCGATTAAAATCGGCTCAGATTAAAGATGTAGCGCGAAGTAATGACTTAAATCTTGAATTTTTAGTAGCTGACTTAAATAAATTAGTAGAGAGGGAGGCGTAAATTGATGCAGCAGGAATTTAAAAATGAGCTAGGGACGATAACTATTTCTAAAGAGGTAGTTTCGATTATTGCTGGTATGGCAGCGATTGAGTGTTATGGTTTGGTGGGAATGGCTTCACAGCGGATGAAGGATGGGATTGATGAACTTCTAGGACGAGATAATCTGCGTAAAGGTGTAGAGGTAGTAATTGAGGAGGGGCAAGTAAGTGTAGAATTATATATTATTGTGAAGTATGGTACCAATATCTCTGAGGTGTCGAATAATATTATTAATAAAGTACGGTATACATTAGAAGAATTGGCAGGAATTGAAGTAAGAGAGATTGATATTAATGTGCAAGGAGTGAGGGTCGGTGCAGCTGGATAATAATCGACCAGCGAAGCAATCTAAACAACAATTAAATAAGTTAGATTTAGTTACATTTAAAGCAGCATTGATCCATAGTAGTAATTACTTTGCAGAGTTTAAAGAGGAGATTAATCAATTAAATGTATTTCCGGTGCCTGATGGAGATACGGGAACTAATATGTATCTAACTCTCTCGCAGGCTCGGGAAGCGATTGAAGACCAAGAAGTGGAGTCCATCTCTGAGTTGACAGCAGAGTTTGCTAATGGTGCTTTATTAGGAGCGCGTGGTAACTCTGGTGTTATCTTTTCTCAACTGTTGCGCGGTTTTGCAGAAGGAGTTAATAGTCAGCAGCAGATTGGAGTTAGTGAGTTAGCGCAAGGTTTAGAGCGAGCAGTCGAAGTAGCCTATCAAGGTGTAATGAAGCCGATTGAAGGAACTATTTTGACTGTAGCTAAAGAGGTGGGGTCAGTAGCAAAATCAGTAGCCGATGAAGAGTTAGAGATAACTGATTTTTTGGCTATTGTAGTTAAGCAGGCGGCAACGACGGTAGAAGAGACTCCTGAATACTTAACTCCTCTCCAAGAAGCAGGGGTAGTAGATGCCGGGGGGAGAGGTTATGAAGTCTTTTTAAGGGGACTTTATCACTACTTAGCAGATACGGATGATTCAGTAGATAATGAGAAATCGAGAACTGTTGATTATATCGAGTCGGAGGGTAATAATCAGGTTAAAGAAGTTAACTTTACCTCCACTTTTGACCAACATAATTTGGAGGATCACTACTGTACTGAATTTAAGGTCTATCAGCCCCAAACTAGCCTCGAAAAGTTACAAGCAGAACTTGATGAGCAGGGTGATTCACTACTAGTAATTGAGGGAGAAGATTATATTAAGGTTCATCTACATACTAATCATCCTGGTTTAGTTATCGAAGAAGCGTTAGCGGTAGGTACTTTAGCTGATATTAAGATTGATAATCTGGCATTACAGCAAAAGCAGAATTCCCAAGAGCAGGAGAATAATGAAAGATCGTCTGCATTAGATGAACGCTTAGGTGTAATTGCTGTTGCTAATGGTGCAGGACTTAGGGATTCATTTCGTAGTTTAGGAGTCGATCGAGTAGTTACTGGCGGACAGTCGATGAATCCGAGTATCCAGGATCTATTAACTGCGGTGGAAGAAGCAAAAGCACAGCAGTTGATCATTCTACCTAATAATCCAAATATTATTTCTACTGCTCAGCAGGTACAGAAACTGACCGATAAAGAGATAGCTGTGGTGGAGACTACTTCTGTTCCTGAGGGACTAACGGCAATGATGATGTTTACTCCGACTGGTGAGTTAAGTAGAGTTGTAGAATTAATGACCGAGGAGAGTAATGAGGTTAAAAGCGGAGCAGTAACTTATGCTGTCTGTGATTCTAAAGTGGATGGATTGACTATTGATGAAGATGACCTATTAGGATTGATTGAAGGTGAGATTGAAGTTACAGGTAAGGATAGATTAGCGGTAGTAGAAGAATTAGTGAGGAAGTTAGTTACTGAGGATGATTATTTAGTAAGTATTTATTACGGAGCAGAAGTTACCGCGGCAGAAGTTAAACAGTTAGAAGAGAGATTAGCAGCTAATATTGAAGATATAGAGTGGGAATTTAATGAGGGAGGACAGACGGTTTACTATTATTTAATAGCGGTAGAATAGTAAGTTAGAGGATGGAGATGATAAGTTATGGCGTCGATTAAGATTGTAACTGACAGCACATCTGATTTAACTAAGGGGCGGCTAGATGAATTAGGAGTACAGATGATCCCCCTAACGGTTAATTTTGGCGATACATCTCAAGCTGATAAATTAGAACTCTCTACTGCTGATTTTTGGCAACGGTTAATTAAGGTTGATGAATTACCTACTACCTCACAGCCAGCCGTAGGAGAGTTTAAGCAGTGTTATCAAGAGTTAGCTTTAGAGTATGATACGATTATTTCGCTACATTTAGCTAGTGAGTTGAGCGGAACTTATCAGACGGCTAAGTTAGCTGCGTCAGCTGTGGCAGAGAAACAGGATGTGGAGATTAAGGTAATCGATTCTAAGTCGGTCTCGTTAGGTTTAGGATTTTTGGTTGAGGCTGCCGCTTTAGCAGTAAGAGATGGAGATAGTGCAGAACAGATTATAGATAGGATTAAGCAGCTCAGGAATGAATTAAGCTTACTATTTAGTATCGATACATTAGATTATCTTAAGCAGGGCGGACGAATTGGTAAGGCAGCAGCTTTCTTAGGTAATCTCTTTAATATTAAGCCGATCTTGCAAGTTAATGATCGTGGTGAGGTAGATTTTCATTCTAAGGTGCGCGGTGAAAAGAGGCTTTTTAAGAAGTTAAAACATTTAGTTAAACATCAGTTGAAGAAACACCAGTTAACGGAGCAGCCTAGATTAGCTTTATTACACGGTCGAGCTGCGGATAAGGTAGATAAGCTGCGATCAGAGTTAATAGAGCTGGCTGACTGGAAAGAAGTAGTGATAACAGAGATTGGGCCGGTGATCGGAACTCACGTTGGCCCAGGAGCTTTAGGGATTGTTATCTTATAGTACATAATGAGTAAGTTTTAGGTTGAGGTGGGAAGCATGGAAGAACAACAAGAGATCATGGATAAAATTTTACAGCCGATCGATGTAGAGGAGAAGTTAGGGTATAATAATTCTTCTGTTTTTGGAGGTTTTGCTGATTATTTATGTAAGTGGCTTAATAAGTTAATCAATTTAAGTACTGACCAAGAGATAATTAAGCTCAGTCAAGAATTAATTGAGATCTTTAGTGAGTATACAGCACTACCGCCTAAAGAGCGAGCTAAGAAGGTAGAAGATAGTAGACCACTGTTTAATCAATTAGCTGAGTTAGTGGCTGCAGTGGAGGATAACCAGCGCTTAGAGTTACCTCAAATCTGGCTAAAGTCGATTCGCTATGTGAACGGAGTTGGTGAGAAGAGAGCAAAGAAGTTAGCTAAGTTAGGAATTAATAATCTACGTGATATGTTATTTTACTTACCGCGTGATTATCGTGATTGGAGTCAAAATCTACCAATTGGTGAGTTGACACCGGGTAGTAAGGTAACTGTTTCTGGGCAGGTCTTAACCTGTAAGGATATTAGACCAAATAAGAAGTTAACAATTACTAAGGTGATTATTGGTGACCAGACCGGCAGTTTATCCGGTGTTTGGTTTAATCAGCCTTATATTAAACAGAAGTTTGAGGTAGGGTCTGAGGTAGCTTTTAGCGGTGAAGTTAAGAAGGAGTATGGTGAATTACAGATTACTCATCCTCATTATGAGTTGTTAGAGAAAGGTCAAGAGGAGCAGCTGGGCAAGATCTTACCAATCTACTCTACTACCGAAGGCTTAAGCCAGACGATGCTACGTAAGATTATCCAACAGATTCTAGCCGAACATTTAGATCAGTATCCTGAATTACTCTCTGATGATTTTAAGATGAAGCATAATTTATTTGATATCGAGCAGGCGTTAAAGAAGATCCATTTTCCTAAGCAGATAGAGGAGACTGAGGAAGCGCGCCGTAGGTTAGCCTTTGATGAATTATTTATCCTCCAGTTAGGTATTCTACTACAGAAGAGTGAGTTAGGAGGTCAGGAGGAAGGAATAGTTCATGATGGTGATGATCAGTTGATTGCAGATTATTTAGCTGACTTACCATTTGAGTTAACAACAGCTCAATCTAAAGTCTGGCGTGAGATCAAGGGTGATTTAGAAGCTAAGCGGGTGATGAATAGATTAGTCCAAGGGGATGTAGGTTCAGGTAAGACTGTGGTAGCTACTTTGGCACTATTGAAAGCGGTTAGTAGCGGCTATCAAGGAGCGATGATGGCACCGACGGAGATATTAGCTGAACAGCATTATCTGGGGCTAAAAGAGTCATTAGCTAAGTATGATATTGAGGTTGGTTTGTTAGTAGGTAGCTTGAGTGCAAAAGAGAAGGAAGTAGTCTTAGAAGAGCTACAGGATCAACAGATAGATATCTTAATTGGTACTCATGCTTTAATTCAAGAACAGACTGAGTTTGCTAATTTGGGCTTAGTAATTACTGATGAACAGCACCGTTTTGGAGTTAGACAGCGGGCATCACTGCAATCTAAAGGTCAGAATCCTGATGTATTGGTAATGACAGCAACGCCAATTCCGCGTTCGTTAGCTTTGACTTTATATGGTGAGTTGGACTTATCGGTAATTGATGAGTTGCCGCCGGGCAGAAAGCCGGTTGTTACTGAGTGGCGTAAGGAAGAGAGCTTACCGCGGATTTATTCTTTTTTAGAGCAGGAATTGCGTGCTGGACGACAGGCTTATGTAGTCTGTCCGTTAGTAGATGAGTCAGAGGAGATGGATTTAAGATCAGCAGAGAAGGTAGCTGAGAAGTTAGATCAGGATATCTTGGCTGAATTTGAGGTTGGATTGTTGCATGGACAGCTGAATACCGAGGAGAAGGAAAGAGTAATGGAAGAGTTTCGCAGTCAAGAGTTGGATCTGTTGGTTTCTACTACTGTTATTGAGGTAGGAGTTGATGTAGCGAATGCAACGGTAATGTTGATTTTAGATGCCCAGCGTTTTGGTTTAGCTCAGTTACATCAGCTGCGCGGGAGAGTTGGGCGAAGTAATCGTCAATCGTACTGTGTTCTAGTAGCTGATCCTAATACAGATAGTGGGCGAGAGCGGATGAGAATTATGACTGAGTCGACGGATGGATTTGTAATTGCTGAGGAAGATCTGAAACTGCGGGGACCGGGAGAGTTTTTTGGTACGCGTCAACATGGGCTGCCTGATTTGGAAGCGGCTAATTTAGTGCAGGATAATGATTTGTTGGAGATTGCTCGTCAGAAGGCAGCAGAGATTATAGATAGTGATCCTCAATTAGAATTAAAGCAACATCATCTATTATCAGATCTGTTGGATTTGAAATTTGCTGGTGAGTTAGTTATGTAGTCAAGAAGCTGGCTTAGTAACCAACTTCTTGCGGGAATTAATAATTCCAGAGGAAGAGTGTAAGTGGGGAGGATATATTTTAGACTTAGTGATAGTATTTGATAGTTAGTTCTTTTTATGCAAGGATAAATCTAAAATTTTTTGAACTTAAATCTTGATAAAAGGAGTAATCAATATGCGTGTAATTGCTGGAAAAGCTAAAGGACATAATCTGAAGTCAGTAGATGATCGAGAGGTAAGACCAACAATTGATCGCGTTAAGGAAGCGCTTTTTAATATCTTAGGAGCTGAAATTGTAGGAATTGATTTTTTAGATCTCTACGCTGGATTTGGCAATTTAGGGATCGAGGCTTTAAGCCGTGGTGCTGAGAGTAGTACCTTTATTGAGTCCGAAGCAAGACAGATTGAGGTAATCGAAAATAATCTGGACTTTACCGATTTAGCTGATGAAGCGGAAGTGATTCAAGGTGATGTGTTAACGCAGTTAGGTAGATTTAGACCGGCTTCATTTGATATTATAGTGATGGATCCACCGTACCAAGCAGGATTAGCAGTACCAACTATTAAGCGGATTATGAAGTATGATCTATTGAAGGAAGCGGGAATTATTGTGGTAGAGTATTCTAGTCGTCAGGATTTAGAAGAGGAGTTTGCTGATTTAGATTTGATTCGTCAGCGTGAATATGGAGATACTGCACTAAACATATATATGAAGCAATAAGGGGAGATAGCAATGAAACAGGTAGCGGTCTATCCAGGTAGTTTTGATCCGGTTACTAATGGACATTTAGATATTATTGAGCGCACGACTAATATTTTTGATAATTTGATTGTGGCTGCCTTTAATAATCCCAATAAGGAGCATCTATTTAGCTTAGATGAGCGGGTGGAGATGTTAGAGGAGAGTGTAGCAGAGTTTGATAATGTAGAGGTTGATGCCTTTGAGGGATTGTTGATTAATTATATGCAGCAGCAGGAAGCGGAGATAATTGTACGAGGTTTAAGGGCGGTCTCTGATTTTGAGTCTGAGTTTCAGATGGCATCAATGAATAAGAAACTTGATGATGAGGTAGAGACTATCTTTATGATGACCAAGAATAAGTATGTTTTCTTAAGTTCGAGTATTATTCGTGAAGTATCTCAATTTAACGGCTGTGTAGAAGGATTAGTACCAGAGCATGTAGTTGATAAATTAGAGGAGAAGCTGGGAGGTAATTAGTCATGTCAGAGGAGCGTAGTTTGCAGATAGGTAATATTTTAGATAGATTACGCATCTTAATTGAGGATGGCGACCAACTGCCGCTAACAAATAAGATCTTAATTAGTGCTGATGAGCTATTAGGTTTGCTGGATCGTTTGGAGGAGAAATTACCTGAAGATATCGAAGCAGCGGAGGAGATTATTGCTAAGCGTGAGGAGATCTTATCTTCTGCTAATCAGGAAGTAGAGAAGAGGATCGAGGAAGAGGTAGCTCAGACAGATATAGTAGCTGAAGCCGAGAATCGAGCTGAGGAGATTGTAACCGAGGCTAAAGAAGTAGCTCAAGAGATTAGAAGTGGTGTTGATGAGTATGGCTTAGAGGTTTTAAGTGAGGTAGAAGGGATATTAAGTCAGCAGCTTGAGGAGGTACGGCGGAGTAAACAGGAACTAAAGTAGAAAAGAGTTTAATAAATTAGGTTGTTGAATAACTAAAAAAGTACTTAATCAATCAAAAAATAATAAAATAATTTTGATAATTTGCAGGAAAATTAATCTTAGCCTAGTAATTATGTATATGACAGATAAAAAATTTCAGAAGTTGATTTTTTGATCAATTTGTGAAATAATATATTAAGGAGGAGGGGATAGGTGCAAAAAGAAATCACCAAATTAGTAATTAATAGTTTAAGTTAAGTAAATTTTTGTTAATTAAGACAATGTTGGTTCAGGCGACCTTCTGGTTAACTGTAGTAGCTAGCGGATAAGCCGAGTGAGGAAACTAGGCAACTCAATCGGTAGTCGGCAGCGAACAGTTAAGCAGAATAAAAAACTTAAATTTCCTAGAGGAGGAATGAAATAATGAAGAAACTTTCAATTGTATTAGCTATGGCGTTAGTCTTAGCAATGGCTGTACCGGCTATGGCAGCAGAGTATAAGGTAGGCGACAAAATTGTAAATGTTGAGTCATTCTTAGAAATTGAACAAACGGATGAAGATGATGGTAACGATACTTTAGCTACTGAGTTAAATATTAATTTTGATTCTCAGCTATCAGAGCGAGTAACAGTTTTTGGAGAGCTACAAATTAATGATGATAATGATGATTCAGAAAATAACTTTGATATTATGGAAGCAGGAATTGATATCCAGGACGTAATGGGACCACTTAACTTACGAGCTGGTAAGTTAAACTTCTCTTCTGCTGATGATATGCTATT
>JBNJEL010000081.1:0-8579 GCA_051745835.1 Bacillota bacterium | reverse complement strand
GGCTTAGAAGTTGTAGAAGGAGCAGATGAGTTAGTTAAAGCAGCCTTAGATAAAGGTCTTTTAATTAATGCTGTCACTGATACAACGCTTCGATTCTTACCGCCGCTAATTATTGATAAAGAAGATGTAGATCAAGCAGTAGCCACATTAGAAGAATTAATTGTAGAGCGTGATTAAGTAAGTTATCAAGCAGACCTGATGGTCTGCTTTTATATTTAATTATGATTGTTCTTTCTTACAGTGTGGACAGATACCATAGACCTTAATCTTATGGTCAAGAATGGTGTAGTCTGTTTTAGAACTTAACTCTTCTTCAAAGTTATTAAGTGGGCAGTCAAGGGGTGTGATCTCACCACAAACCTGACAGATTAAGTGGTGGTGATGCTTATCAGTTAACAATTCAAACTTAGTCTCCTGATCAGTAAAGTTAAGGCGATTAATAAGGTTATTTACTTCAAATAGATTAAGATTACGGTAGATAGTTGATAGCCTTAATTTAGGATGTTTAGATTTTAGTTGGTTGAGTATCTCTTGGGCAGATAACGGGCGATCTATCTGATATAGTACTTTCAAAATAGCTTTGCGTTGGTTGGTACATCTAATCTCTTTCTCTTTTAATAATGCAATTAAATCTGTAAAGTTCTTCATTTAAACCACCTTTAATTATTAGATTGTGAATCATAATTATGATTGTGCTGCTGATAACTGTACTTTTTAATTCGTTGGTAGAGCAACGCTAATAGTAATAAAGCTATATTCACTAAGATAATAGTACCACCAGAAGCCAGGTCATAGTAAAAGGAGATTATTAACCCCGAATTAACAGCTAAGATACTACAGATAATACTATAGATAATTGTCTCTTTAAAGCTTTGGGCTAGCTGTAAACTAGTTGCTACCGGTAGCGTAATTAACGAGGAGACTAAGAGTCCACCGATAATGCGCATCGCAAGCGAGACAGTGATTGAAATTAAGATAATAAATAAGATATTAAGCAGTTTAACCGGTACTCCAGCTAATTTGGCTTCCCGTTCATTAAAAGCGGTAAAGAAGAAACCGTAGTGAAAAGTAATCATAATTCCGATAATTATAATTCCGAGCGGTATCACTGTCACTAAATCTTGCGTGGTGACTAGTGAAATACTACCGAATAGATAACTGAAGATATTAGAGTTATTACTGATCTTACTGATTAAAATAGTTGCTAAGCCTAATCCGCTGGCTAAGATGATTGAGAGTGATAATTCGGCATAATCTTTATAGTTTTGACGTAACTTTTCAATTCCTAACGCAGCAAAGATAGAGATTAATAAAGCAGTAGCAATGGGATAGACTCCAATTAAAATACCAATAGCAATTCCTGCTAGAGCAACATGCGAGAGTGTATGTCCGATTAGAGCTAAACGTTTTAAGATTAAGAAAGTACCGATCATTGGACAGATCACAGCTATAAAGTTACCGACTATAAAGGCGCGCTGCATAAAGGAGTAACTAAGTATCTCTAACATAAGTATGATTACCTCCTACTATCTAAACTTTAAGTTACTAAGTCTCCATCTTCGATCTTAATTAACTTATCTACTTCTTGTTTGGCTAATTCAATATTGTGAGTTACAATAATAATAGTTAAGCCTAACTGGCGATTTAATCTCTTAATTAAGTTATAAAAGTTAGTTTGTGATTTAATATCTACTCCAGCTAACGGTTCGTCCATTAAGATAATCTTAGGGTTAGCTACTAACGTACGGGCAATAAAGACTCGCTGCTGCTGTCCACTTGATAAATTACCAATTAAAGCGGATTGATACTCTAACATATTAACCGCTTGCAGTGCCTCGTCAATTTTGGACTCTAGGTCAGAACTCAATAATTTAAAAAACCCCATCTGATGGTAGAGGTTAGCAGCAACTACCTCTTTAACTGTAGCAGGAAAGCTTTGGTTAAAATTCTTAGCTTCTTGCGAGATATAGCCAATCTTAGTCCAATCATCAAATTGATCAAGCGGTTGACCTAATAATTTAATCTGACCGCGGTTACTATCTAATAGTCCAACTATCAATTTAAGTAGAGTACTCTTGCCTGAACCATTAGCACCAATTAATCCAATGAATTCTTGCGAGTGAACGGTTAAATCGATTCCCTGTAAGATTGGTCGTTTATCGTAACTAAAGGATAGATTATTAATTTCGATTACCTTTTCCATGGCTAATTATCACTAGCTCCTTTTTGCAAATGGTTTGCATCTGATAAGTATATGGTACCTAATTAAGATTTTAATGTCAAGTTGAATAATAAAATAGTAGTTATATGATTATTATTTACTAATTTAGGTAGAAGTATACAGATTATTTAGTAATAAATGGATATTAGTAGAATGGTTAAATTAGAGAGTGAGGGGTAATAATGGGGTTAATTGTTAAAGCAGATTCTATCTATCGCCCACAAGCTACTGATTATCATTATTTAATTGTAGAGAATGGGCGAGTTATTAATCTGACTACCAATTTAAATGCTTATCAGTTAGAGAATTATCGTTTAATGGATTACTCCGGCTATCAGATTATACCAGGGCTGATAGATATTCATATCCATGGTGGAGCGGGAGTGGGAGTGATGGATGGTAGTATAGCTAGTATTAGAGAATTAATTGCTTATGCAGCTCAGATAGGGATTACTTCTTTCTTGCCGACTACCTTGACTGCTCCATTAGATAAATTAAAGCAGGTCTTAGACCAACTAAAACAGGTTGCCAAGCACTCAGAAGCTATTATTGGCGTGCATTTGGAGGGACCCTTTATTAATCCTCAACGAGCTGGTGCTCAAGCTAAAGAGCATATTATATCACCTACTACTAAACTGTTAGCTAAGTTGCTATCTGATTACTCAACAGTAATTAAGTTAGTTTCATTAGCACCGGAGATAAGTGGGGGAATTAAGGCGCTACGTTATCTGGAAGAAAGGGGCATTATCACCTCTGTAGCTCACTCTAATGCTAATCTTTCAGTTATGGAAGAAGCATTTGCAGCGGGACTTAATCATGCGACTCACTTCTTTAATCAGATGGCTGGCTTTCATCATCGGCGTCCGGGAGTAGTAGGAGCGGTCTTAAATAATGAGAATTGTAGCTGTGAGTTTATTGCTGATGGTATTCATTTACATCCACAGGTAATTGAGCTGTTAGTGAAGACCAAGCGATTAGAGCAGTTGATATTGGTTAGTGATAGTCTGCGGGCAGCAGGAATGGCAGCAGGTGATTATAAGTTAGGCGGTCTGGAAGTAAGGGTTACTGAAGATGGTAGAGCAACTTTAGCAGATGGTACTTTAGCCGGTAGTACTCTACAATTAAGAGAGGCAGTTAGAAATGTAGTTGAGTTTACTGCACTAGATTTTAGTCAAGCTCTACAGTTAGCTACGTTTAATCCAGCAGTTAAGTTAGGTATAGAGAGTCAGAAAGGTACTTTAGAGCCGGGGACAGATGCTGATTTTGTAGTAGTTGATGATAAATTAGAAGTAATAGCTACTTATCAGTTAGGTGAGCTGATTTATTGTAATTAGAGAAATGTTGAATAATTAGTTTATTTATGATATCCTCTAAGAGTTGTAAATTTGATACCATAATTAATTTTAGAGGAGGGGTTAGGATGATATAGTCACAGACTTTGTTAGCTTTTATAGTCTACTTTATCTTCTTAATGTCGATTGGAATCTACTTCTATCGACAGACAGTTGATGTAGAGGATTATTTATTAGGAGGTAGAGGCTTAGGCAGCTGGGTAACTGCTTTATCTGCTCAAGCTAGTGATATGAGCGGTTGGTTGTTGATGGGCTTACCTGGAGCAGTCTACTTAGGAGGTTTAGAACAGGCTTGGATAGCAATTGGTCTCTTCTGTGGTACATTTTTAAATTGGCAGTTCGTTTCAGCACGACTAAGAGTTTATACTCAACAGACTGATGTAATTACTTTAGCTTCATTTTTTGAGGAGCGATTTAAAGATCCAACTGGCTTATTAAGAATTATTTCAGCGGTAATTACTTTCTTATTCTTTATTATCTATGCTTCTTCAGGCTTAGTGGCAGCAGGAAAGTTATTTGAGTCTGTATTTAGTGTCGATTATACAATAGCAGTCTTGATTGGAGCAGTTGTAATTATGTTATATACTTTCTTAGGTGGTTTTTTAGCTGTCTGTTGGACAGACTTAATTCAGGGATTATTGATGGTAGCAGCAATTATTATTGTGCCTATTTTGGCGTATAATCATATTGGTAGTTGGGCAACAATCAAAAGTGAGATTTTAGCTAAGGGAGCTACGTTAAGCTTAATTCCTGATCAAGGTGGAATGTCAATCTTAGGAATTATTTCTGCTGTAGCTTGGGGATTAGGTTACTTTGGTCAGCCTCATATTTTAGCTAGATTTATGGGTATTGAGTCCGCTAAGAAGGTTCCTAAAGCGATGCGGATTGCAGTTATTTGGGTCTTTATCTCTTTAAGTGGAGCAGTAGTTGTTGGATTAATGTCAATCCCAATGTTTGATAATTTAACTGGCGGTGACCAAGAGAAGGTCTTTATCTATATGATCGATCAACTATTTGGACCATGGGTCGGAGGCATCTTATTAGCAGCTATTTTAGCAGCAATTATGTCTACTATTGATTCACAACTATTAATCTTATCTTCAACAGTAACAGAGGATTTCTATAAAAAAGTAAAGAGTAGCGTTACAGAGAAGGAATTAATTAATGTAGGACGAATTTCAGTTATTCTTACTGCGCTTTTAGCTTTATTTTTAGCTTTAAATCCAAGTAATACAGTATTAGGATTAGTAGCTTATGCTTGGGGCGGTTTTGGAGCTGCTTTTGGACCATTAGTCCTGTTTGCTCTCTTCTCACGTAAGACAAGTTGGCAGTCTGCTCTAGCTGGTATGATCGTAGGAACGATTGTGTTAATTATCTGGAAAGAGAGCGGTTTAGGTGCACAGTTATATGAGATAGTACCTGGCTTTGCAGCTAATGTATTAACTATGTTGGGAGTTAACTTAGTAATCGGACAGCAGGATAGTAGTATTATTAGTGGATTTGATCAGATGGCAGACTTAATTAATGATTAATTATAAAATTTTGGGCTGAAAATTTGCATTTTATTTATTTTTAAGTATAATTATTAATAAGAGAAAATTAATTGATATTAGTTTAGTTTAATTTTAGTTCAGTTATAGTTAGAGGATTTTAGTGATAAAATTGTAGAAAAAGAAGGAATTTACCTTAGTTGTGTTGAATAAATTTAAGTGATAAGAGAAAATAATATTTGTCTTGTAGTTAGACCGGATGAAACTTAAGGGAGAGGGCTACTTAGCCGCCGAAGGGGCAAGGAGGATTGATCTTTATCTTCTTAAACTCTCAGGCAGAAGGACCTTAAGGGGACGGGCTCTGGACCGTAGGACAGAGGAGAGTTCAAAGTTGGTTTTGATTACTAACTTTACTCTCTTCTTTTTTATATCAGTTTAGTTTGAAAATTATAAAGAGTTTATAATTTTGTTGAAGATGATTAGCTATAGGGAGGTGAGTGTAAAGAGGGAGATTAGTAGTATCTATTAATAATTACTTATTAATTAATGAATGATATAAAGGGGGAGGATTTCTAGTGAGTGACGAACTAAAGCGTACGCCACTAAATGAGGAACATGTAAAGTTAGATAGTAAGCTAGTTGACTTTGGTGGTTGGGAGATGCCAGTTCAGTATAGCGGTATTATAGAAGAACATAAAGCCGTTAGAAATCAAGCTGGTTTATTTGATGTATCTCATATGGGAGAGATTGAAGTTAAAGGTGAGAATGCATTAGATTTCTTACAGAGTATCCTATGTAATGACCTATCTCAAATTTCTGATGAGCAGATTCAATATACAATGTTATGTTATCCTGATGGTGGAGTTGTTGATGATCTGTTAGTCTATCGTTACAATGAAAATGAGTTCTTATTAGTTGTTAACGCTTCCAATATAGAGAAGGATTACCACTGGATTAAGGAGCATCAGGTTGATGGAGTAGAGCTTACTAATCTATCTCCAGATGTAGGCGAAGTTGCTCTACAAGGTCCTAAAGCTGAAGAAGTACTACAGAAGTTAACTGATTATGACTTATCTTCACTTGGGTTCTTTAAATTCGTAAATGGAATTGAGATTGCTGGTGTAGAAGCATTAGTCTCTCGAACTGGATATACTGGCGAAGATGGCTTCGAAATCTATACTGATAATGATGGTATCGTTACAATTTGGCGTGAAATCTTATCAGCTGGTGAAGAAGAAGGTGTTCAGCCAGTAGGTTTAGGTGCTCGTGATACACTGCGATTTGAAGCTTGCTTACCTTTATATGGACATGAAATTAGCAAAGAACGCAATCCATTAGAAGCAGGATTAGGTTACTTTGTTGCTTTAGATAAAGATAGAGAATTTATTGGTCAAGAAGCCTTACAGGAGATTGAAGAAGAAGGCTATGAGCAGAAGTTAGTTGGTCTTAAGATGATTGACCGCGGTATTCCACGTGATGGTTATGAAGTACTAAAGGATGACGAAGTAATCGGTGAAGTTACTACTGGTTCTTATTCACCTACATTAGATGAAAATATTGCTTTAGCTTATGTAGATGTTGATTATGCTGAAGAAGGTACTGAATTAGCAGTTAAAGTAAGACGTAGAGAACTTAAGGCAGAAGTAGTATCAACACCTTTCTATAAGTAGTAAGTATTAGTTGATAATTATAAATTTCAATTACTAAAATAAATTAAAAATTTTGGAGGGATAAAGATGGGAATTTTAGATAACTTATATTATACGGACGATCATGAATGGGCAAAGGTAGACGGAGATAAAGTATATATTGGTATTTCTGATAAGGCACAGGAGCTATTAGGAGATATCGTGTTTGTAGAATTACCATTTGAAGGAGATGAAGTAGCAGCTGGCGATTCTGTAGGTGTAATTGAATCTGTTAAGGCTGTAGCTGATATATATGTTCCAGTTAGCGGAGAAATTGTAGAAGTTAATGAAGAACTACAAGATGCTCCAGAAGGAATTAATAACGCTCCTTATGACAGCTGGATTCTTGCTGTTGAGTTAGAAGATAAAGGGGAGTTAGATGATTTAATGTCTGCTGACGAGTATGAA
The DNA here is from genome assembly GCA_051745835.1 of Bacillota bacterium. Lineage (GTDB taxonomy): Bacteria > Bacillota > Halanaerobiia > Halobacteroidales > Acetohalobiaceae > JBNJEL01. The sequence goes on along the minus strand of JBNJEL010000081.1, from coordinate 1,420 downwards.
GAATTCTGCGCCAAAGAGGAGGAGTAATTTAATGTTTCCTTATCTGCCTCATACTGAAGAAGATAGAGAGAAATTATTGGATGGAATTGGAATTGATAGTGTAGATGAATTATTTACAGATATTCCTGAGGAAGTTAAACTTGATCGTGAGCTAGATTTAGGCGAGCCGTTAGCTGAAATGGAAATTAAAGAGCGGATGAAGAACTTAAGTGATAAGAATGAAGATTTGACAGATTATACTTCATTCTTAGGTGCTGGAGTTTATGATCATTTTGTACCTAGTACAGTTGATCATATTATCTCTCGTTCTGAGTTCTATACTGCTTATACTCCTTATCAGCCAGAGATTAGTCAAGGATACTTACAGGCTATCTTTGAGTATCAGACTATGATCTGTGAATTAACAGGAATGGATGTAGCTAATGCTTCCATGTATGATGGAGCTACTGCTTTAGCTGAAGCGGCATTAATGTCTACTGCCGTTAAACGACGAAGAAGAGAGATTGTTGTTTCAGCAGCAATTAGCCCAGAAAGTATGAAAGTATTAGAGACTTACTGTACTGCAACTGACTTGACTTTAAAAGTAGTGGATTTCAATGATGGAGTTACAGATATTGATCAGTTAGAAGAAGCTATTACAGAAGAGACAGCGTCAGTTTTAGTTCAGACGCCTAACTTCTTCGGTCAAATAGAAGATTTAGAAGCAATGGCTGACTTAGTACATGACAAAGGAGCTTTATTTGTTGCTGCTACTAATCCAGTTTCATTAGCTGTATTAGAAGCACCGGGCAACTTAGGAGTAGATATCGTTGTTGGTGAAGGTCAAAGCTTAGGTAATGACCAGAACTTCGGCGGACCTCACTTTGGTTTCTTTGCTAGTACTAAGCGTAATATGCGTAGATTACCAGGACGAATTGTTGGTGAGACTGTAGATGATGAAGGCAATAAGGGTTATGTCTTAACTCTACAAACTCGTGAACAGCATATTCGCCGTGAACGTGCTACTTCTAATATCTGCTCTAATCAAGCTCTAAATGCTTTAGCTGCTACTGTTTACTTAACACTTATGGGTAAGCAGGGCTTAAAAGAGGTTGCTAGTCAATCACTTAAGAAGGCACATTATGCAGCTGAAGAGATTGCTAAGTTAGATGGTTATGAAGTAGAATTTGATGGTTCATTCTTTAATGAGTTTGTCATTAAAGCTGATAAATCAGTCTCTGAAATTAATGATGCATTATTAGAGCATGATATCTTAGGCGGTTATGATTTAGCTAAGGACTTCTCTGAGTTAGATAATAGCATGTTATTAGCAGTGACTGAAAAGAGAACTAAAGAAGAAATTGATCAATTAGTATCCTTACTGGGGGAGATATAATGAGAGAGAAAAAAGATTTAATCTTTGAGATGAGCACAGAAGGTA